>JAHBXR010000016.1 GCA_019636335.1 Pirellulales bacterium | reverse complement strand
CGCGGGCGGTCACCATCTTGGCTGGTGACCGATGGTCGCCTGCGGTAGGCGAGGGGAGATTAGATGTGCCCGAGTGCGACTCACCTTTGGTATCGTCCATGCGATCTGCTCCGCTCGTCGTTTCGCACCAGGCAAGCTTTGTGTTCTGCATCGGTGATGTGTACCGTGCCATCTGTTATCGTATCGGCCACCATCCAAATCAGGTATCACCAACCGCAACAGAGGCGTGCAAGCGACGACCAGTCGCAGACCGATCGACGTGCCGGCTGGTGACCAGACGATGCTGGTGCTGCGCGTGGGTGAGTTACGAGGGGATGGGCAGAGTGGCGCGGCGCGGAATTGGGTTTGGTACGATTTGCCGTAGATTGAATTCAAGGCACTTTGACGCCTTTCGGCGATCAGCTTTTGAGGATATAGGATGGCGTATTCATTTTTGGAATTGGCGTTGGATGTACTCAGTAAGGCAAATAAGCCGCTGACGTACCAGGAGGTTTGGCAGTCTGCTGAGGAATCAGGTCTAACCGCAAAGCTCGGAACAGTTGGCAAAACGCCCTGGCAAAGCCTTGGTGCTCAGCTTTACGTCGACGTACGCGACAATGATTCATCGAAATTCATCAAAGTTGGAAAGCGTCCCGCCCGCTTTTTCATGAAGGAACGAAGCCAAGAAATCACCGAGGCACTTTTCTCCAAGATCGAGAATGCCGAGAAAAAGCTGGTTAACACCTCGCCTCCGTATAAAGAACGCGATCTTCATCCTGTGTTGACGTACTATGCTTCTGCATATCGGACGCTCAATCGAGGGCGAGAGGTCCTCACAAAAACCATTTACCATGAGAACGCCAAAAAGTCTGGCTATAGCGAGTGGACGTATCCGGATATGGTAGGGTTCTCGATACCACTTGAAGATTGGCAGACCGATGTCATCGCATTCAATGAATTGTCGGATAAAAATGCCCTAACGCTGTTTTCATTTGAATTAAAGCGGGAAATCAACAAGGCAACGTATCGAGAGGCGTACTTTCAAGCTGTTTCAAATTCGTCGTGGGCGCATCAAGGTTACTTGGTCGCAGCAAAAATTTCCCAAGACGATGATCTGCTCGCAGAACTCGAGCGTCTTGCCGCATCGTTCGGAATTGGAATTATTCAGCTCCAGTTGTCAGATTTGAGCGAATCTCAGGTCATCTATCCTGCTCGGGCCAAGGGCAACTTGGATTGGGAGACTATCAACAAGCTGTGTGAAGAGAACAAGGACTTCCAGACTTTTCTCCAAAGCGTAAGAATCGACGTCAATGCCCGTAAGCTGCATCGCACCGAATACGATACGGTGATCAAAGAAATCGATGCTTACCTACAAGAACACTTCCAAGGTTGGAGTTCGTCAACGAAGCCCCAGTGATTAGCAATTGAAGTATTCCATACCGGCGTGGTTTTATCGCACGTCCGCCCCTGTCCTCGCGCGTTCGATTCTTGCCGCACACGCTTTGTAGGCTGGCTGCGAGGAGTACGGATCGAACGCGGCGTCTGTCAGCAGATTCGTCACGTTGTAGTGCATGGGCACGAAGATTTGACCGGGCTGTACCGTGGGCGTGACGACCGCCTTGGCGCTCAAGCTGCCGCGTTGGGTGCTGACTCGGACTGTTTGGCCTGATTTGATGGCGAGGGTCGCCGCGTCGGTGGGGTTGATTTCTACGTAGACGGTTTGTGAGTAGAGCTTGGCCAGCACGGAGGACTTGCCGGTGCGGGTTTGCGTGTGCCACTGCGCGGCCGAGCCGCGGCCGGTGAGCAGCAGCAGCGGGTAGGCGTCGCTCGGTTGCTCGGGGATGGGGCGCGGCGCTTCGAAGCAGAAGCGGGCCTTGCCGTCGGCATGAAAGAAACGCCCGTCGGCGAAGAGGCGACGCTCGCCTGGGATGGCGTCGTTCGAATTAGCGCAGGGCCACTGGATACCCCCCGCGGCGTCGAGCTGCTCGTAGTCGTCGATGGCGGAGAAGTCGCAGGGCTGACCGGTGCTGAGCCGTTTCAGAATTTGGAAGACGGCGGCGGGGGAGGTCCACTCGCGGAACATTTTGCCGCAGCCCCAGGCCTCGGCAATGAGGCGGAAGATAGAAAAATCGGAGAGTGCCTCGCCCGGCGCTCGGGCCACCTTCTTGATGACCCCGATGCGACGCTCGGAGTTGATGAAGGTGCCTTCTTTTTCACCCCAACCCGCCGCCGGCAGAAACAGGTCGGCCAGGCGAGCGGTTTCCGTCGAATGGTACATGTCCTGCACGACGAGAAAATCGAGCCGGTCGAGCACGTCGTGCAACATCGACTGGTTGATCCACGAGTGGGCCGGGTTCGTGCAGACGACCCACAGGCCGCGAATCTGGCCGCGGAGGATGCCTTCGATGATCTGGTGGTAGGGGAGGCTTTTTTCTTGCGGGATGGCGCGCTCGTCGATATCCAGGATCTGCGCGACTTTGCGGCGATGGTCGGGATTGTGGAATTGATGGCCGCCGAGCAGGTTCGTCGTGTTGCTGAAGAGGCGCGAGCCCATCGCGTTGCACTGGCCCGTGATCGAGTTGGCGCCGGTACCGGGCCGCCCGATGTTGCCGGTCATGAGGGCGAGATTGATGATCGCCTGCGCGGTGCGGACCCCCTGGTGACTTTGGTTCACTCCCATCGTCCACCAGAACGAGACGCGCTGGCCTTCGTGTATCGTGCGAGCGAGATTTTCGATGTCGTCGGGGGCGAGGCCGGTGTCGCGAGAGACGCGGGCAAGGGTGTATTCCGCGGCAAACGCGCGAAACTCATCGAAGCCCGAGGTGTGTGCGGCAATGAAGTCGGCGTTGATCCAACCGCGCTCGATGAGCAAGCGCGCGACGCCGTAGAGCAGCGTCAGATCGGATTTCGGAAAACAGGCGAGGTGATGCGTGGCCGACTGCGCGGTCTCGGTGGCCCGGGGGTCGATGACGATGATCCGCGGCCGGTGCGGATTGCGCTGCACGCGTTCCCACATGATGGGATGCGCCAGGCAGGGATTGCTGCCGATGAACACCAGTACGTCCGATTCCTCGAAGTCGGCGTAGGTGTACGGCGGCGCGTCGAAACCGAACGATTCCTGGTAGGCCACGACCGCGGTGGCCATGCACTGCCGGGTATTGCCATCGCCATGCAGCATGCCCAGGCCGAACTTCGAGAGCGCGCCGAGAAAGGCGAGCTCCTCGGTCGGCATCTGGCCCGTGCCGAGAAACGCCACCGAGTGCGGACCGTACTGGCGCTGGATGGCCTTGATGCGACCGGTAAAAATGGCGAGGGCCTGCTTCCAGGTAGCGGGTTGCAGGCGTCCGGTGTCGTTCCGCACCAGCGGTGTCGTGGCACGATCGGAAGAAAGGAGCACGGAGAGAGCCTCCCAGCCTTTGGGACAGGCCATGCCAAGGTTCACGGGATAATCGACCGTGGGCGTGAGGCCGATCGCTTCGCCCCCGCGCAAATGCACGTCGAGCGAACATCCCGTCGAGCAGTATCCGCAGATGGTGCGCGTGGTCGCGTCGGGCTGCGCGCGCTCGGGAAGCAGCCCGAGGCCGAAGCGCGCCGGCTCGAGCAAGAGCTCGCGCGAGAGGGGCCCGTGACGATCGACTAGACGGGACATTTTAGTGGTCAGGGGTTAGTGGTCAGGGGGTAGCTAGCGGATTCTTCCTGGCATGCGGGGTGTGGCTACGGCGGCGAAGAAGAGGTAGCGTTCACACAGTTCGCCCGCGAGGCAGGCGGCGAAGAGCAGAGCGGTGAAGATCGCGATGGTCGCTGGATCGTGCGGGGCATCGGCTCGGTCGACGCGTTCGAGCAGCAGGATCGGCATGACGATTCCGCCGAGCAGGCCGCTGGCCAGACGCATCGTCGTGACGTTGGCCAAGGGCCCCGTCATGAGATAGGTCGAACGCTTGAGGGGCGTCATGGCCGGCGCGAACATGTGCCGCGCGAGGGAAAGTTCCCAGAGCAGCTTTCCGCCGGCGAACAGGATGAGGGCCGGACAGCAGGTCTCGCCGCACCAGGTGACAAGCCGCGCGTTCTCGGCCGAGGGGCGCACGATGGCGAGAATCGCCACGCTGAGCCAGACCGTGGCGGTGCCCAGCAGCGCCGCCGTGAAAAGAAAACGAATGCCGGTGCGCGAAAAACTCCAATATTCGCGGCCGAGCGTGGCGTAGATCATCACCGACGTGAAGATGGCCACGCCTCCCGAACCGACCACCGCCACGGCCAGCAGATCGAGCAGCCCGGGGTGAAATATTGCCTCGCGTTCCGGGAAGAGGGCCAGTCCGGCATAGGCGCAAGCCAACGCGGCAAACAGCCCGAAGGCGAGAATCTCGCGACTCATCCACGAATGTCGCAGGCCCAGCAGGGCGCGATAGGCATATCTTGGCCGGCCGAGATGAAACGTACTGGCGGCCAGCGCCACCAGGCCGAACATCAGCGCCATCGTGCCATGCAGGGGGCGCATTTCATTCGCCAGGGCCGGCTCGATCATCCGCTCGACCACGAGCCCCGCGGCAAAAGCGCCGACGGAAAGCTGCGTCAGCACCAACATCACCACCAGTGGCAGGTGCGGGTGCTGCGGACTGACTTCAAAATAGTCGACCGGCAGCATGTTGCGCGGAAAGGATCGTTTTGTCTTGTAGGTCGTCGTCGGAAAGGTGATCCGTGGGTCTGGCGCGGCGGGCAGAAAGATGGCGGCCTCGGCGTCTTCGCGCGCCGTGGCAACGTCGATCACGCGGATCGAGATCGCCTCGTGGGGGCAGGCCTGCACGCAGGCGGGGGCTTCGCCCACGGCGAGACGATTCGCGCACATGTCGCACTTGCGCACGATGCCTTTACCGGCATGATATTTCGGCACGTCATACGGACAGGCCAGCGTGCAATACTGGCAGCCGAAGCATTGATCGTCGAGGTGCCGCACGATGCCGGTAGCCGCATCCTTCTCGTAAGCGTTGACGGGGCAAGCGTTCAGGCAGGCAGGCGCGAGACAATGGTGACAGGCCGTCGTGACGTGTTGCAGCGCGGAAGCCGTGCGCGTGCCGCCGACGAGCAGGCCGACATCGCGCCAAGTCTCGCCCGGATCGAGGCCATTGCGCGTATGACACGCCGTGACGCAGGCCTGGCAGCCCGAGCAGCGGTCGAGGTCGACTTCGAAGGCATACTGCTGTCCCGGCCCCGGCGGCGCGGCGGGCATCAGCGAGCGGTAGTATTTTTCTGCTGCCGGGGCGCTGCTGGCGGCATGGTGCTGAGCGAAGCGTTCGACAGCCGTGAGTTCTTGTTGCTCGCGCAGAAGCTGATCGAGCAGACTCTCGCTCGCCGGGACCGGTTGCGGGGCACAGCACGTCCGTTCGAGGCCCGCGGCGCACATCGAATCGAGCGAGATGATCGGCAACGAACTCATAACCTGGCCAGCGTGGCGGCGTGAAATTGCTCGGTGTGGATGCGCTCGGGTAGCATGCCGGCAGCGAGCAGCCCGGCGGTCAGACGTTCCATAAAATCGTCGGGACCGCAAAGAAAGAAGCGGCTCGCCGCGGCATCGTGCGCGCAGGCCAGCAGCAGCTCGATATCGACCCGGCCGCAGTTGCCTTGCCAGTCTGCCTCGGGACGCGACAAGGTGACGTAGTATTTAAAGCCGGGCAAGGTCGAGCTCAAGTGGCGGCACTCGCGGTGGAACAAGAGATCCTCGGCCGTGCGCGCGCCGTGAATCAACGTGCAGGGAACCTTCAGCCGCCGGTCGCGTATAAACCGGGCGATGCTCATCATCGGCGTAATGCCGCTACCGGCCGAGACGAGCACCAGCGGCTCCTGGTGTTGCTCGGGATCAAAAAAGAAGCCACCCTGCGCGCCTTGCAACTTGTACTCGGCGCCAGCCTGCGCGTGCGCGAAGAGATGCCGCGACACGAGGCCGTGAGGATTGAGCTTGATCGTGAGTTCCAACTTCTTTGGCAAAGCCGGCGAGGAAGAGATCGTAAAACTGCGCCACGTTTCGCGTCCCTCGATGGGCACGGCAATGCGCACGAACTTGCCGGGCAGATCGAACGGAATCTGCCCCGCTCGATTGTCGAAACAGAAGGTCCGCACGTCGTGCGACTCTTCGCGCACTTCGAGCAGGCGGAGCATGGCCTCGCCATAGCGGGGAGAAGCGACGCGGGGCTCGATCGTCTGATCCGACGGTGTCGCGGGGGCGAGCTTGACGAACACGTTGCCCGCGTCGACGAGCGTCTCGTAGCGAGCCAGGTCGTGATGCTTCGGCGCGAGACTGCAACCCGAGCATGCGTCGAAGGTCCAGCCGTGCCAAGGACAGGTGACGACACCATCGCGAAATTCGCCTTGCGCTAGCGGCGCCCCTTCGTGGGGACAGAGGGCGTCGACGGCGTGAACCTTGTCACCGGCGCGGAAGAGGGCCAGCGGACGACCGCCGACTTCGACTTCGAGACCGGACTCCGGTGGAATCGATGCCACGGCAGCGGCGAACAGGAAACCATCGCTGCGTTGAGGTTTCGCTTGTGGCTCGGCGGCGGGTGCTGGCTTCGTGCCTGCCGGGTCTTGAGCTTCTAAGCGTACGAAGTAGCGACGCAGACCGGCACAGCTCGGGCAGAAAATGGGAGGATCGACCGCTTCGTGCAGGTAGTGACACTTTTCGCATTGCCAGACGGGGGGCCGGAACTCGGCGTCGCCTGTTTTTTCTTCCCGATCTGCGGGTAGCTCCTTGCGCCAATAGTCGCTAAAGCTCTCGCCCGGCTGGTGGTGCAGATAATACTGGGCAACGACCTCTTCGATCAGTGTTGGCAACTGATCGGCATCGACGCCCAGGCGGTAGGTGCGTCCCATCTGGATGCCCTGCGCGACACCGCCCCCCAGAAAGACATCGAACCCCTCGCGCGTGCCGAACAAGCGCCGCACACGGACCCCTTTCAACCCGATATCGGCCGTGAAGTGCTGGGCGCAGCTCGAGGGACATCCGCTCATGTGGATGCGAATGCCTTCAAGGCAGACGGAGCGTTTGCGAAGTTTTTCGAGCAACTGAAACATCTGCCCTTTGGTCTCGGTCACGGCGATGTTGCAGAACTGGCTACCGGTGCAGGCCATCGTGTTGCGATCGAGCGCGTCGGCGTGGATGCTCAGCCCCAGCGCCGCGGCCTCGGTCAGCGCCGCATGGCGGGCCCGCTGCGGCAGATTGACGACCGCGATGCCTTGCTCGTGCGTGACGCGCAGTTGACCGTTGCCCCAACGATCGGCGAGCACGCCCAGCCCTTCGAGTTGTTGCCACGTCAGGCGCCCTAGCGGGACCGACAATCCCATCGTCCACAAATCGAGTTCGGCCTGGCGGAACCAGCCGATGAGCTCGTCGTGGGCCGAAGCCGGAACGGGCACTTCGTCCGTGGGCTCGAGAGAGAAGGGCAGGTGCTCGTGCAGCCAGTCGAGAATCCCCACAGGAGTCATCGCTTCGACCAGGAAGCGAAAGCGGGCCACGTTGCGTTTCTCACGCGAGCCACGTTCGCGGAACAAGTCGAGGATCGCACGCGTGACGTCGATGACCTGCCGGGGCTCGACGAGGGCGGGCAATTGCCAGGCCAGGTGCGGGTTTTGTCCCTGCGTGCCGCCGATGAGCACGAGAAACTTGACACGTCCGTCGGCGGCCCGCGTGGCGAGATAGCTGATGTCTTGCGTCCAGAAGTGAGCCGAGTGATGAGGGGTGCCGTTCAAGCAGATATTCATCTTGCGTGGGAGATCGGCATACTCGCGGCTATCGAGAAAAAGGTTCGTGATCTCGTGGCAGAGCTCGCGCGTGTCGATCAGTTCGTCGGCCATCAATCCGCTGAAGGGATGGGCAAAGACATTGCGGATGTTGTCGTGGCCGGTTTGCTTCGAACTGAGCCCCACGGTCGTCAGACGCTCGTGGACGCGCGGCAGATGTTCGATCGAAAGTCCCTGCACCTGCAGATTGGCGCGGGTCGTGACATCCACGATGCCGTGACCGTATTCATAGGCCAGCCGGGCGATCTCTTTTGCCTGCGCGCCGGACAACTCGCCTGCCGTGATGCGGATGCGATTCATGTAACGGCCGGGCTCATCGCGTTTGCGATAGAAAAAACCGTACCACTTCATCCGTTCGAGATCGGCGGAGTCGATCGCTTTCATCGACGTGCCGGCGGCAGCATAGCGCTCGATGTCGGGCCAGACGTCGAAGCCGTGTTTCTTGGACTTCCAGATTTCGACGGGGTTTGCCATAAGTCTTCTTGTCGCGGGAATCGTGCGTTGGAGTGGAGAAAGAAATTCGTTCCACGGGAGCATGACCTGCGCTGGACTTCGCGTTGGTGTCCGGCGACAGGGGTTACGCCGCCCGGGTCAGGTGTCTTGCAGGGCGGGAATAGATGGTTCGCCCAGGCGGAGCCGCGGTTCGCGAGCGAGGGGGGACGACTCGGCAAGGGCCGAGTTCCAACCCAGGTTGAGTCTAAAGCTGAGAAAGGAGCAGAGCGTGACGGCGGCCCCGAGCAGGAGAAACGCGGTCGACCAGTCGAGGTTTTCGCTCTTGAAAAGAAACCCTGCGCCAACGGCGGCCAGATTACCCCCTGCGCCGACGATGCCCGAGACGGAACCGACCGCACGCGGCAGGACGAAGGGGACGATGGAAAACGTCGCTCCGCACGACATCTGCACGAAGAGGGCGAAAACCACCAGCGCCGGAATCGCCGCCGCGAGCGAGCGGGTCTGCGAGAAGAGGATGAGTATCACTCCTTCGCAGAAAATCGCGACAAAGAGCCAGCGGACGCGGCCATCCCAGCCCCAACGATTGCCGGAGCGATCGCCGATCCACCCACCCAGCGTGCGGGCAAAGAAGTTCATCGAACCGTAGAGACCGACGATCAATCCGGCATAGCGTGCGGCGTCGAGGGGATCGAGCCGGCGGAGGGTCTCGAAGGAGTCGACGAAGTAGAGCGCGGCGACGTTCTTCACCGTCAGCTCGAGCCCGAAACAAGCGCCGTAGAGGGCGGCCAGGATCCACACGCGCGGATCGCGGCAGGCTGCGGCGAACGAACCGGCCGACTTCTTCGACTCGGGTAGCTGGCCGTTTGCTCGCAGATCGCGCAAGTTGCCGGCGGGCGTATCTTGCGTGAGGTAAAAGTAGGCGACGCCCATCGCCATGCACAGCGCGCCGGCCACGACCATCGACAAACGCCAGCCCGCGGCATTCGACAGGCCCAGCACGCCGACGAACGTGGCAAGGATCATCGGCATGGCGAACTGCGTCACGCCGCCGCCGAGATTGCCCCAGCCGGCAGTCGTGGCATTGGCGGTGCCGACGCAGTTGTCGGCGAACATGGCCGAAGTGTGGTACTGCGTGATAACAAAGCTGGCTCCAATCACGCCGATCAACACACGGAAGAACAGAAACGATTCGAAGTCGTTCGCCAGGGCAATGCCGAAGACCGGCAGCGATCCGACGATCAACAAACCGGTGTAGCACAGACGCGGGCCGATGCGATCGCACAGCCAGCCAATGAAGAGCCGGGAGATAATCGTGATGGCCACCGACCCGATCAGGCACCAGCCCACTTGCGACTTGGTGAGTTGCAATTCCTCACGCACGATCGACATCAGCGGAGCGATGCCGAACCAGGCAAAGAAGCAGACGAAGAAGGCCATCCACGCCAGATGAAAGGCACGCATCTGCGGCGTGGAAAAGTTGAACAGATCGATACGGATGGCCTTGGCAGGCTGCGACATGAGGGGCGGTCTCGGAACGTTGGATGGTGGAGGGGCAGCGATGAAACCAGCCCTGGGCAACGTTCGTTCCGAGCGGCCGAAGGGGCGTAGGATTCTTCGGAAAGCCGAAGCTTTCTGCGGCGAACCGAAGCCAATCGGAGGCCGAGCCTGCCCGATCATGCCCTTTCCCCGGGCAGCAGTTGCTGCTTGCGTATGCAGCAACATCGCACAGCGCATGGCAGCCGCGTCTTTCGGCCCGGGAAAACGGGGGCATGCGCCGAGTTCTGGAGTTTTTCCCCGTTTGGAATGCCGTTTTCTAGAGAGGTTCTCGTTGGAGATTACTCGAGACCGGCTAGGCGGCGGACGTGTCGCTTTTTGGAACTCATGCCCCCCAAGTCTTACGCACGCCCGCGAGCGGAATCTGCATACCTGCTGGTACAGAGTTGGTCGCGTCGCTACTGGATGGCCCTGGTGGCGGTGGCGTTCTTGATTGTGCTCCATCAGGCCGTAGTGCAACCGATGCTGCTCGGTCTGAGCATCTATCCCCCCAAGATCAATCTGGCGGGCCGACAGCGCATGCTCTCGCAGAAGATCTCCAAGGAGGCACTCGCCTTGGCGAGCCTTCCGCCCGGCGACACGCATGCCCAACGACGGACCGAGCTGCTCGACGACCTGCAGAACTGGAAAGCGGTCCACTATCAATTGACCGCGGCCGAGGTCGACTTCGGCCACCGAGAGCAGAACGCCATCGCGGCGGCCTTGCACGATCTTGATGCTCCGCTCGAGGACGTCGTGGCCACGGCGACCGTGCTGGCCCTGCGCGAAGCGGGGCAGGTGACCGAACCGCTCGACTTGCAGTATCTGCTCGATCGCGAGGCCGCGTTTCTGGGCGGCATGGAGCAAGTCGTGGCACAGTTGGAGCAGGCCGCAGAACGCGAGTTGGTCTGGCTGCGCGGCATGGGGCTGTCCATCATGGCCGCGGTCGTCGTGATGCTGGCAAGCGTGTATTTTGTGGTCCTGACTCCCGCCACGCGTTTGATTCGCGCACAAGTACAGCAACTGGCCACGAGCGAAGTAGAACAGCGACAGCTTTCGCAGCGACTCGCGCGGGCTCGCGACGAACTGGAAGATCGTGTTGCGGTGCGTACCCGAGAGCTGAGCGCGGCCAATGCCGCGCTAGCGAACGAGATGGCAGAACGAAAGGCATTGGAGCAGCGGACGCTCGAATTGGGCACGCAGCTTGCTCACGCCGCGCGCATTACCGCGTTGGGACAATTGGCCACGGGCCTGGCGCATGAGATCAATCAACCGTTGGCCAGCATCGCCACGTTTGCCGATACTGTCGAGGTGCTGCTGGAGTCGCCATCGAGCGATCGTGGGGCGTTGGAGGGCCCTCTAGCGCAAATCAAGCAGGCCGCCTTGCGAGCTGGCGCGATCGTGCGACGCATGCGCAACTTTGTGCGGCGCGGAGAGCCGTCGTTGACTCGTGTCGACTTGAATGTTCTCGTGCGGGACGTGTGCGAACTGTGTTCGCCGCAGCTCGCCCAGGCCGCCGTCGAACTCTCATTACGAACCAGTGCCACGCCACTCGAGGTCGAGGTCGATGCGATCGAGATCCAACAGGTCGTGGTCAATCTGATCCAGAATGCCCTCCAGGCCCTGGCCGTACTGCCGCGTGGTGATCGCCGCATCTGGTTGACGACGTCGCTCGTCGAGCAGGAGGGGGAGATCGAGATCGTGGACAATGGCCCAGGCTTTTCAGAGTCCGCCTTGGAACGCTCGTTGGCCCCTTACTTCACGACGAAGCAGGATGGACTGGGCATGGGGCTTGCCATCAGTCGCACCCTGCTCGAGCGGTACCAGGGGGGATTACAGATCGAGAACCGGTCCGCCGGGGGCGCCCGTGTCGTGTTGAATCTTCCGCTAGCCACATCGCATGAAATCGAACCTGGCGCTGCCACCCACACTGTTTGTCGTTGACGATGATCGCCAGATGCGAGAGTCGCTCGTGGCGCTGGCGTGCGCCATGAATTATGCCGCGCGCGGCTTCGAGTCGGCGAGGGCGTTCTACGACGTCTACCAGCCCGAGATGCCCGGCTGCCTGCTGCTCGACATCCAGATGCCGGGGCAGACGGGTCTCGAGCTGTACGAGCAACTGATTCGCGAAGGAAAGCGCATCCCGGTCATCTTCATCACGGCGCATGCCGACGTTTCGATGGCCGTCGCGGCGATGAAGACCGGCGCGATCGAGTTTTTGGAAAAGCCATTCGAACGTCACGCGTTGCGGCAACTTCTCGAGGCCGCCTTTGCGCGCGACGCCGAATGGCGCCGCCGCGAGGCAGAGTATCGGCAACTCGACGAGCGCATCGCGCGGCTCACCGAGCGCGACCGCGAGACGCTTGAGTTGTTGCTCGCGGGCATTCCCAACAAGGCGATGGCGGCCAGGCTCTTGATCTCCGAGCGAGCCGTGGAAATGCGCCGCGCTGCCATCATGCGCAAGCTGCAAGTCCGCTCGCTGGCGGAGTTGCTGGAGCTGGCCATCACCCACCGCATCCTGGGAGATATTGCGGGAGCTGCGCAGGAAGCGCGACTGCGCTAGCGCTGCGAACGAGTGCTCCAAATCTCACCACGGCAACTTCCCGGCTTCTCTCCTATCGCCAGGCATCGATTACTGCCTGGCGGCTTCTTCTTGGCCATAATTTCCCCTAGTCAGGGGCGCGCTGATGATACCGCTGGCCAGTTTCCCTGGCCACGATCCGGCAGGAGTCCACGCAATTCAGAACCGGCTTCCAGGAGGCAGCCTCCGTACCTGGAGCGTTCCAATCCATGTATTCAACCGAGCAGCGTCCCTCTACAATCCGGTCCATCACGCTAGGCGTGGAAGCTGCTTGCGAGTGACGTTCGCGTTGGTCGCCGGCTCGTGCTGCCCGTATATGTTGCCCGATGGGAGAAATGCCCGTGACGTCACCGAATGCCCAAGCGACTGGCTGGCTGGCACGCTGGAACGCGATTCCTCTTTATCTGCGGATCCTGGTCGCCATGATCCTGGGGATCGGGACGGGAGTCGCCCTGGGAGATGACGCGCTGATCTTCGACATTCCGAGCAAGATCATCCTGCAGCTTCTCGGGGCGCTGGCGCCCCCCTTGATTCTCGTGGCGGTGACGCACGTGTTGATGACGACGAAGATTCCCGGCCGCACGGCGGGGCGGCTGGCCTTTCTGCTGCTGCTCAACACGACGGTGGCGATCATGATTGGGCTGGCGGTGGCCAACTTGCTGCAGCCGGGTACCTGGTCCGAGTTGGAAAAGCCCCAGGGGCTGGGCGAGAAGCCGGTCACCGAGCGCTCGCCGATCGAATTGCTGGTCGACAACGTGCCGCGGAGCATCCTGGGCCCCTTGGGAGATAAGCAAAACATCATCGGGGTAATCATCATCGCCGTGGCGTTCGGGGTGGCCCTGCGCGGCGTGAAGGAAAAGCCGATCAACGACGTGGAGAACCTGGTCGAGGTAGCCTATCACGTCTTGTTGACCGTGTTGCACTGGATTATCCAGCTCGTGCCGATCGGGGTCTTCGCCGTGGTGGCCAAGGTCGTCGGCACGCAGGGCTTTGGGCCCTTCCAAGCGATGGGGGCGTTCGTCGTGGCGGTGCTGGTGGCGCTGCTGCTGCAAACCACCTGGTACATGCTGCGCATTCGGTTCTTTTCTTGGGTCCAGCCGAAAGATGTCTTTCGCGGCATGCGCGATGCGCTACTCATGGCCTTCTCGACCAGCAGTTCCACGGCCACGATGCCCGTGACGTATGCCTGTCTGACAGAGAAGGTAAAGCTGCGCGAGGAATCGGCCAGCATGGGGGCCCTGGTGGGGGCAAACTTCAACAACGACGGCACCGCCCTCTATGAAGCGATGGCGGCCCTGTTCGTGGCGCAGTTGCTGGGTGAGCATCTTTCGTTTGCCCAGCAGATGACCGTGGTCGTCACGTCGATTTTTGCGTCGGTCGGCGCGGCGGGCATTCCCGAGGCGGGTTTGGTAACGATGACGCTCGTCTTCACCGCGGTGGGTTTGCCTGTGGAGTATATTGGCCTGCTACTGGCGGTCGACTGGTTCTTGGATCGCTGCCGCACGACCATCAACGTGCTGGGAGACGTGAATGTGAGCTGCCTGCTCGATGGAAAAGTTCGAGGCGAACCCGCAACTACTCCTCCCATTACTTGATGCCCTGGCACACGGTATTGATCCAGGCAAACTGTGGCAACTGCGTCATCACACGACGCACTTCTTCGCGTTTCGCGAGACGCGGCAAATGACATTCGCTCGACAGCGATGTCGATACGCTTCACACCGCAGCACGAATAACATCGCGCGCACGATGCTCGTCGAGGCAAGCGAAAGAATTCTTTTACTGCTGTTTTTTTGCGGTGGGCCGCGACCGCGTGGAATGGCTTGTTTCCAGACCTTTCGTGCGCGCATTCCGCATGCCCCCCAAGCAATAAAAACAGTGTGCCGCCGGTGTTGTTGCTTGCGGAATTGTAAGTGTTGGCATTCCGCTTGCTGCTGACGGCGGCGAGCCTGAAATGCCCGTCGAGGCATATCCCCGAAAAACGGCCAACACGCCGTGTGCGCTCGCGTTGCGCGCCGTGCTGGGGCAGGTAAGTGTCGAAACAACGTACACCGAGGAGTCTGGAAAGATGAAAGACGTCGTTGCGTGGCGCGCGCGAAGTGGTGGGATGAGACCGAGGAGCAGGAGCCGCTTGGGGTTCACGCTCATCGAGTTGCTCGTCGTCATGTTGATCATTGCGATCCTGGTCGGGCTGTTGATTCCCGCGGTCAACGCGGCGCGCGAAAGTGCCCGCGCCACCCAATCGCGGAACAACCTCAAGCAGATCGCCTTGGCGATGAACTCGTTCAATTCCGCCAAGACGTACTACCCGCCCACCTGGTTGGCCGGAGAACCGCCGGCGCTGGGCACCGGCTACCCGAACATCGATGGCTGGTCCGTTCACATCCTGCTGTTGCCCTATCTTGAACAGAAGATGATCCACGAGGAGATCGACTTCACGAAGAACTACAACTACTACGTGCAGGCGAACGCGACGGCCGGCACCACCCCGCCGCTGTTCACGCTGGCCGACGGTACGACCGCCGTACTCAGCACGCTGCGCGTGCCGACGTATGTCTCGCCGGCGGAACCGCGGGATGAGATTCGCGAGGACAAGCACTACCCCGTGAATTATGCCATGAACATGGGCACGTGGTTCGTCTACGATCCCGTGACGCGCAAGGGAGGTAACGGTTCGGGCTACCCGAACAGCAAGCTGACCGACGGCGACTTCGGCGATGGCCTGAGCACGACGCTGGCCTTTGCCGAGGTGAAAGCGTGGCAGCCGTACTTCCGCGACTCGAACGAAACGGCGGTCGATCTGGGTGCGTCCGATGCGGCCTTCCCCGAGAACGCGACCGTTCCAGATGACGCAGTCGACCTGGGCGCGCTGATGGGGACGCCCGGCGAGTACAAGGAGACGGGGCACACCGAGTGGTTCAACGGTCACGTACACCATGCCGGCTTCACGACGGTCTTCCGTCCGAACCAGAAGGTCATGTGCGCCAATCGCGTCAGCGCCAGCTCGGCGACGGTGAATGCCACGGCGACCGGCGATACCGACATCGATTGGACGAACTGGCAGGAAGGCAAGAACCGCAATATTGCCACCGCGTCGACGACGCCCACCTACGCGGCGATCACCGCGCGGAGCTATTTCTCGAACGCCGTGAACGTGGCGATGATGGATGGCTCGGTCCGCACAATCGAGGACAAGATCCACCTCGGCGTGTGGCGTGCCATCTCGACGCGCAACGGTCGCGAAAAGCTGCCGAACAGTTTTAATCAAGCGAACTAGCGCTACGCATTCGCCGCGAGAGCAAGCTATTGAACGAGTAAGGCCGAGTCGCGCGCTGTGGCGCGCGGCTCGGCCTGCACGTATTGCTACGCCGCGCGAGGTTTCTTTCCCGCCTTCGAACGGAATCCCATGGCCAGGAGCAGCAACCGGCGACTCTCGATCGTCGAGGCGACGCGACTACTGTATCGCACCGATGCTCCCAGCGATCAGCAGATCGGCCGCGTCTACGAACGGATGAAGGCGGGCCTGATCCGCGTACACGATCGCGCCGCGACGCCCCGCGACTGGACGACCACCGAGCAGGATCTGGCCGACTACGTGGCCGCCGAGATGATGAAGCGGCAAAGCCATGCGCCCTCGATATCGGTCGCTACGACCGCCAAGCCACCCGCTACGAAGCGCACCGCCGAGAAGCCGTCCATGACGGCCAGGCCTCAGGTCCGCGACGCCCAGCATCTGAAGCAGGTCTATCACAACATCTGGCGCGATGCCTTTCTGGCGGTCTTGCTGCGCCGACGCATCGCCCATCGTTCGGCGACCTTTCACCGCTGTGCGCTGGCCGGACAGGTCCTGCTGCTCGTGACACTCGTCGGCACGGCCGCGGCCTTGACCGGTTTCACAATGGAACGCACTCCGCCCGAGCACACCGCGATTGAACGCTGGATCGATGAAAACACCGACTTCTTCGAAGTGGTAAAGTGGTACCCGGTGCAAACTTCGCCCGACGGCGCCGGATCGATGGTCGAGGTGGAGTATCGCTACACGAAAGACTCGCGTCGCGTCATCACGACGCGGCGAACGCTGTTGGTGCAGGGAGAGGATGTCCGCGAAATGGCGGACGAGTAACTGACGTGGCGCGGCGTTTTGTCCTCTCGGGCGATGCCAAGGCACCACCACAGCGCACTTATCCGGCGGAGCCTGGTTGCCGCTGACGACTTTGCTGATTCGGGCGGCCGGGCGGGGCATTGTTGTTCCGGCGGCGACCGGCGTCGTTCGGGACAGAGGCCTCGGCCTGCTCCGCGTTCCAGGCGTCCCACTTTGCTTTTAGTTCTTTAACCTTGTCGGGATGGGTGGCGGCGAGATCGTGCTTTTCGCCGATGTCGTCGGCCAGGTTGAAGAGCCCCGGCTGCGGGCCGCCGTCGCGGCCTTGCACCAGCTTCCAATCGCCGTCGCGGATGGCCCATTGCGGCGTGAAGCGCCAGTAAAGCGTTTGATGGGGGCGATCTTTGTTCTCGCCGGTGAGGTAGGGGAGCAGGTTCACGCCGTCGAGTGGTTTCGGAGAAGTCGGATCGACCGCCAAACCAGTCGCGGCCAAGGCGGTGGGCAAGATATCGAGTTGGATCACGGGGTTCTCATAGGTTTGGCCGGCGGGCACTTTCCCTTTCCACTGCATACAGAACGGAACGCGGACGCCTCCTTCCCATGTGGTGGCCTTGAAACCTCGCAACGGACCATTGCGCGACGTGGTGACCCCGGTCGGGCCGCCATTGTCGGAGAGGAAGAAGATCAAAGTATTCTCTTCTTGCCCGAGATCCCGAACTTTCGCGAGCACGCGACCGACGGCGTCGTCCATCGCGGACATCATGGCACAGAAGAGTTGCCGCTTGTCGTCCTTCACCTCGGGGAAGCGATCGAGATACTTTTGCGGAGCCTGCAGCGGCGCGTGCTGCGCGTTGAAGGGAACGTAGAGGAACCAGGGCTTATCCTTGTTCTTCTCGAGCCAATCGACGCAACGCTCGGCGTAGGCGTCGGTGGTGTAGAAGCTATCATCGGAAATCTCCTCGACGGCTGGCGAGACGCGCGAGTCGACGAGCTGCGTCGGATGGAAGAAGGGAGTGTTCGTCAACGTGCCGAAAAACTCGTCGAAGCCACGCTTCAAGGGATGGTACTCGGGCTTTTGGCCCAGATGCCACTTGCCGACGGCGCACGTGGCATAGCCCAGCGATTGGAAACGATCGGCAAACGTGGTTTCCTCGAGCGACAGCCCACTCACGCGAGCGGTGCTGTTGAATTCGTGTCCAAAGCGGGTCTGGTAGCGGCCCGTCATCAGACCGGCGCGCGTCGGGCTGCAGTAGGTGCCGGAGACATAGCCCTGGGTGAAGCGGACACCACCGGCGGCGATGGAGTCGATGTGGGGGGTGGGAATATCGTTGGCCCCCTGGAAGCCGAACTCGCCGTAGCCGGTGTCGTCGCAGAGGAAGACGAGCACGTTCGGTTTGTGCTCGTCGCTGCCAGCGTGTACGGACACCGCAAGACTCGACATGGCAACAGCAAAGTGTGCTATGGCGAGCGGGGCGAGGCGATATTTCATGGCAAATATCTCTGAAGGAGTGGCAAGGGGCGATGCAATCGCGAAGCCGGCAACGATTCCTCTGCAGCGACATGGTAAGCGGCCACCAGTGGGCAAGCAAACTTGCCAGACCGCCAATCGCACTATGCACAACATGCACAATCCGTAAAACACCGGGCGAACTCTTTGGTGTCGCTGGTGTCTTGGTGAACGACGCGGCCGGTGGCTCCCCATCCAGCGTTGACGAGGTTGTCCCGCTGCCATTTTCACAGGCAAATCGCGTGGCTAGCTACCTGGCGAATTACCAAAAAAAGATCCGCATCCTTGCAAAGCAAGAGCAGAAACTACGCTGTCTCATTCAGCAGCAGGCCGAAAAAGGAAGACTATGGATGCTGTCCGCCGTGGTGAAAGAGGCCAGAATCCGCGTGTTAAACGCCCAAAAGGCAAGATTTTCGCCTCGCGATACGTCAGAACGCACGTCGCGCCTGGCGAACCTCGATCGACAAATCGCGGCTGTCCGTGGGATGACTCTGGAATCGATCCTGGCGGAGTTCGAGGGGAGTGGCCCCACTGTGACGAATGGAGACTGACGATCCCTCATTCCGGCCCACTTGACCCGCGCGGGGTGGGGGTTGAGAATCGACCGTTTAGATCTGGCGGGTGGCCCTCGTTTAGGAGTCAATCGCCAGACGGATGCACGAACACACAACCACGAGTCAGTCGCGCGCGATGCCCGCTTCCCGGATGGTCCCCGACGCTGCCGGTCGCTTTGGCGATTTCGGCGGCCGCTATGTACCCGAGACGCTGACCAAGGCGCTCGATGAGCTGCTCGTGGAGTATGAAAAGGCCTGCCACGACGCCAAGTTTCAGGCCGAACTGGACGACCTGTGGCGGAACTACGTTGGGCGACCATCGCCTCTTTATCACGCGCGGCGGTTGAGTGAGTTGGCCGGGGGGGCTCAGATCTATCTCAAGCGCGAGGATCTGAATCACACGGGAGCCCACAAGATCAACAATACGCTCGGCCAAGCGCTACTCACCAAGCGGATGGGCAAACAGCGCGTGATCGCCGAGACGGGGGCCGGCCAGCATGGCGTGGCCACGGCCACGGCCTGTGCGCGGTTCGGCTTCGAGTGTGTCGTCTATATGGGCGAAGAGGACATTCGCCGGCAGAAATTGAACGTGTTCAGCATGCGGCTCATGGGGGCCGAAGTGCGCCCCGTGACCACGGGCTCGCGAACGCTGCGCGATGCCATCAACGAGGCCATGCGCGACTGGATGTCGTCGGTCGAAACGACCCACTACATCCTGGGCTCGGTCGTGGGGCCGCATCCGTTTCCGCTTATCGTGCGGGACTTTCAAGCGGTGATCGGTCGCGAGACGATCGAGCAATGCCAGAAGCAGATTGGACGGCTGCCCGACGCGGTGGTGGCGGCGGTAGGTGGCGGCAGCAATTCGGCCGGCATGTTTTATCCGTTCGTCGAGCATGCCTCGGTGAAGCTGGTGGGTGTGGAAGCGGGTGGTCGTTCGGCGGATCCTGGTCAACATGCGGCGCCCCTGTCGCACGGACGGCCGGGCGTGCTGCACGGTAGCTTCAGCTACGTGATGCAGGACGACGACGGACAGACGAGCGACGTGCATTCCGTATCGGCGGGGCTCGATTATCCGGGCGTGGGGCCGGAGCACAGCTATTGGAAGGATACGGGGCGCGTCGAATATGTCGCCTGCCGCGACGATCAGGCGCTGGCTGCGTTCGATAAGCTGGCGCGGTCGGAAGGGATTTTGCCGGCACTCGAAAGCTCGCACGCCATTTCCGAAGGACTGGCGCAGGCGGCCAAGATGAAGCGGGACGAAGTGGTGGTGGTGTGCCTCTCGGGTCGTGGCGACAAAGATGCGTTCGAAGTCGCGCGGCTGCGAGGCGAGACGTTAGAGACGCCTTGAGTTGGGAGCCGCATGTCCGCCGTCGATACGATGTTTGCCGAGCTTCGCGCCGCGGGACGCAAGGCGTTCATGCCGTTCGTCACGGCCGGGGATCCCGACCTGGACTTCACGGCCGACGTGCTGCGCGAGCTGATCGCGCGCGGCAGCCACATGTGCGAGATCGGTGTCCCCTATAGCGACCCGATCGCCGACGGGCCGGTGATTCAAGCCTCGTACACGCGGGCACTCGGTAAAGGGGTGCGCGTGGGGGGCATTCTCGACATGCTGGCCGGTGTCGCGCCCAAATCAAAAGCGCCGCTGGTAACGATGGTGAGCTATGCCATCGTGCATCGCTACGGGCCAGAACGGTTCATCGCCGAGGCGAAGAAGGCGGGCGTCGCCGGAGCGATCATTCCGGATCTGCTGGTCGAAGAAGCGGACGACATGGCGAAGCTATGCCGCGCGGCCGACTTCAGTCTGATTCAACTGGTCACGCCGACCACGCCGCGCGAGCGGGCGATCAGGATCGCGAACTCTTCGAGCGGGTTCATCTATTACGTCTCGGTGACTGGGATCACCGGCGAGCGCACGGCACTGCCCGACGACCTGCTGCAAAGCGTGACTTGGCTGCGTGGGCAGACGAAGCTGCCGATCTGCATCGGTTTTGGCGTGAGCACGCCGGAACACGTCAAGCTGCTGGCACCGTCTTGCGATGGATTGATCGTCGGGTCGGCCATCGTGCGGCGGATTGCGCAGGCGGCCGAACGGCCACGAGCCGAGGTGATTCGCGACGTGGGAGAGTATGTCGCGGGGTTGCTGGGGGCGATTGAGGGGAAGTAAGGCGCGATCAAGGGCAGGTGAAGTGATGACAGATCCGCGTAGCAAGAAATTCAAGCTTTCCGCCGATCAAATTAAGCCCTTGGCATGCGGTCGCGGCGCCTGCATTGCGACGGATATGATCACCGTCGACGGGCGTAAGGTTGCCTTCATGTATCGCGAGCAGCCGGATAATGACGTCGACAGTGGTTGGCGATTCATGTCGGGACTCGAGTCGAACGAATATATGGACGACGCGAAGAATCACGCCGTCTATGACGTGAATACCGTCGCCAACTACGATCCGGACATTATCCCGTTTCTCGATGCCCCCATCGGCTCGGCCTTCGAGAGAAATGGTGGAGTCGGACCTCTCGCCGAGGTGGACGACTTCGCACCGCCGACCGACTAGGTTGAGTCGCTCTACATGGCACGCTGAGTCGCCGTCGATTAAGTGATGGAGCGGGCAGTTCAATCGACTTCCCAGCCAAGAACTCCCTCGCTCACGCTTCGGGTTGGGATTGTGGGCACGTCAGTCGCTCGCTGGTTTTTACCGTTCTGCGTTGTCGAGCGCTGCCCGTAATTCGCCATCGTACAGCTCGGTCTGGTCATCGAGTTGATGCTCCAAACGACGCCTTGCTTCCTCGGCGACAGGTCCGACTGCGATGCTCTGGCGCAAGTAGGTGGCGAGCATCTGATTGGGCAGTTCGCCGATCGGTGTCGACCAATACCGCCGACACCGTTGGATCAGGCCGGACTCAAAATCTGGATCGACCCAGGGGCCGGCTATGTCCGCCACGCTCTTTTGCGTAGGTGGCTGGTACTGCGGAGAGCCCGTCATGGCAGTTCACTTCCGAGAAACGAAACTTCGTTGATGCAGCAACAGTAGAGTCAACCTAGCCATCTCTGCCTCACGATTGTAACCGGACGAATTCTGTGTTCCCCAGGCTCGCCTTGACCCGTTGAAAAACTGGAGGGTAAAATTGAGCTGGTAGAGGAGACGAAACGCCGGAACAGCCTTGTCCAACCGCGTCTCCACGACCCTTAGCCGCGCGATTTTTTAGCCGACTGCGAGCCGATTTACGGCCCGTGCTGTCGGCGAGGCCAGCCGGGCCCCTTCGGCTCGGCGACGTGTAGCGAGGTCGTTCTTATGTATCCGAGTCGCACGCAGAAGCCGCTCGAACGCTTCTTTGCCGGGCTGGCTGAGCATACTTTTCATGGTCGGCTGGGCGTGGCCGATACCAAGCTGGTGGACTATATCGCCAGCCTGCTGGTCCGGTTTGCCGATAGCGACGCCCATCTGGTGCGGAACATCTCGGGCAAGCGGGTGGACGAAGTGGCCGAGATGATGGTCGAGGCCCAGGTTCGCGTGGGAGATGCCCGGCGCCAGGTTTATCGCCAGATTGGCGACTTCACCCTGTTCTGGACGGGAGTGTTTCCCGAGGCGCTGACGCGGCTGCAGCATCCCGACCGCAAAGATCACCTGCTCGACTATAGCGATCAGGGGAAGCGATCGTATTACATGGCCAGCCGCATTCGCAGCCAGGGGAGCGCCGAGGAATGCGAGGTGCTCGAACGACTGGCGCACGAGTTCGATCTGTGCGTTCACGGGTTGGGCGAAGTACGCCGCGAGTGGGAACGCCGCGACGCGGATGGGACGGGGCCGGGAGGTAAGATCTGGGTGAACTGAGTGGGGGACGGCGGCATGACTCTCGGCGCGCCGACTGCGATTCTGGCTCGGAGAAGGAGTGCCTGAGGCTATGCCAAGTCACCAGATCGAATTGACCGATCACTTCGATGAATTCGTCGCGACTCAAATCGCGACGGGACGATTTCGCGATGCCAGCGAGGTATTGCGCGCCGGTCTCTCGTTGCTCGAGCTACAAGCGCGCGAAGACGAGGAGAGGCTGGCCGAACTGCGCCGACTGGCCGAGGAAGGATTCAAGGACATTGAGGAAGGGCGCGGCATTGAATTCGATAGTCCGGAAGAACTAAGAGAGTTCATTTCTGAAATCGGACGACGCGCAAGACGTAAAGCAGCAGGATTTGAACGAACGGCTGGACTTTAGTACTTCCGCGGCGTGACGCGGCCTTGGACCCGTAGCGGCAGGCCTTGGATGCGTAGAAATCCTTCGGCATCGGTTTGGTTGTAGGAGCCGCCCCCCTCCATGCTGGCGATGCCTTCGTCGTAAAGGCTGTTCTGGCTCTGGCGGCTGTCGATGGCGATGTTGCCTTTGTAGAGGGCCAGGCCGACTTCGCCCGTGACGTTCTTTTGTGCTTCGCGAATGAAGGCCATCAGGGCGTCCATCTTGGCGTGGTACCAGAAGCCGTAGTAGACCATCTCGGCGACTTCGGGGGCGAGGCGATCGCGCAGGTGCGTGAGGTCGCGGTCGAGGGTGATCTGCTCGATCGCGCGGTGCGCGTCGTAGAGGACCGTCATGCCGGGGGATTCGTAGACGCCGCGGCTCTTCATGCCGACGAAGCGGTTCTCGACCATGTCGATGCGGCCGATACCGTTGCGACCGCCGATCTTGTTTAGGGCCTCGACCATCTGGAAGGGCGAGAGCCGTTTGCCGTCGAGCGTGACGGGAATCCCCTGCTCGAAACCGAGCTTGATCTTCTCGACCTTGTCCGGTGCGTCCTGCGGCGAGGTGGTCATGCCGAATTCGACCAACTCGACGCCGTTGACGCCCAGGTCTTCGAGCTTGCCTGCCTCGTAGCTGATGTGCAGGCAGTTCTCGTCCGAGCTGTAAGGCTTGGAGACCGAAGCCTTGACCGGGATCTTCTTCTCGTCACAGTAGGCAATCATCTCCGTGCGGCCGGGAAAGAGCTTGCGGAAGCGCTCGATGCGCCACGGGGCGATGATCTGGACCGAGGGATCGAGCGCCTCGGCGGCAAGCTGGAAGCGGCACTGGTCGTTCCCCTTGCCCGTGGCGCCGTGGGCATAGGCATCGGCCTTCACTTCGCGGGCCACTTCGAGACAGACCTTGGAGATCAACGGCCGTGCGATCGAGGTGCCCAGCAGATAGCTGCCTTCGTACTTGGCCTGCCACTGCAGCACGGGAAAGGCAAAGTCGCGGCAAAGGTCTTCGCGCACGTCGACGATGCGGGCCGACTTGGCGCCACAGGTGCGGGCCTTGGCGAGCGTCGCCTCGCGGTCTTCGCACGGCTGCCCGAGATCGACGTACACGGCATGCACGTCGTATCCCTCGTCGCACAGCCAGCCTAGGATGACCGAAGTATCGAGACCGCCCGAATACGCCAAGACACATGCAGGCATGACAGCAAAAACCTTTCAGCAGTGGACGGGCGACTTGACCTGCGGCAGATAGGTGCTGCCTGGCCAATAAGATATGACCGGACGCAAAACGTTCGCGCGGCGTGCGCCAGAGCCGCATTTTGAGAAGATCAGTCGACCTGGACAAGTGGGTCAATTGGGCTCCCAACCTGGGGAAGGCAGAAAAACTTTGCCATCTGTAGCGGTTTTTCTGGAAATGCCGGCGCAGGTGGTCGAATCGATACATGATGTCCAATCGTTACAACCGGACTATCGGCACAGCTTGCCAGATCGTCTTGCCGGGGGAGAGAGCCTTGAAGGCGTTCGTCATCCACTCAATCGTGCCCATGCTTGTCTTGCTGGCCGCTTCGTCGCCTTTGGCGCTGGGCGCCGAGCAGGCGCCGTCGCCAGGTAGCACGGCGTCCACTCCATCGGCGGCCAAGAAGACGGCCGTCGAAGACAACTACTACGCGCGGCGAGCTGCCAAGCAGGCCGAGCGATCGTCGTCGGAGATGGGGGGCGCCATGATGCCGGACGTGATGCCCACGGCCGGACTCGTGCCGCACGGCGCCGGACAGGGATATGGCGTGATGGTGCCGGAAGACTCAGGCATGGACTATGCCCAGGCGCGGCGCGCGGCGCCGAGAATGCGTCACGCCAACTACTCGACCGACGGGAGTGTCGTTGGGGGGGGCACGTACGAAGACGTGGGCACCATCTACCCCGATGGTGGCATGAGCTACGGCGGAGGGGGCGAATTCTATGGTGATGGCTATGTCGGCGATTGTGCGTCGTGCGGCGATGGCGCCTGCGCAGGAGACTGCGGGGACAACTGTGGCCCGCGTTGCGGTAATCTCTGGTCGCAAGTCTGCCCCGGTGCAACCATCTGGGTCGGCATCGACTATCTGAGTTGGTGGGGCAGCCAGGCGAATATGCCCCCGCTCGTGACGGCGAGCCCTCCCGGCACGCCGCAGAACCTGGCCGGCGAGCTGGGCGAGCCGACGACCGAGATCCTCTTCGGTGGTCGAAAAATCGGCGGCGAGCAATTGAACGGTGGCCGCATACAAGCACGGTATTGGCTGGTACCCGGCGAATTCGTCGCCCTCGAAGGCGACTTCTTCATGCTTGAGAACAGCGTGACGCAGTTCGGCCAGCAGTCGGTGTTCAATAACGTTCCGCAGGCGAATTCGATCCTGGCACGTCCCTTCTTCGATGCGGTCGACGGCCAGTGGATCGCCGCGTTGCTCGCCTTCCCCGACTTCGTCGACGAGTTCGGCAACGTGATCGACCTGAGCGGCGGCGTCAACATCGTGTCGCGCAGCGAGACACAGGGGACGGGCGTCGGCGGGCGGCACCTGATGTGGGTCAACTTCGATCAATGCAAACGCGTCTTTGGCGTGGGCGGATTCCGCTATTACCGCTTCGTCGATCGACTGAGCATCGGGGACAGCGTCGAGCCGGTGGGCGGGTTCTTCGCCCCGGGGACGCGCATCGACACGAACGACTTCTTCGGAGTCGAAAACGATTTCTACGGGGGCGAAGTCGGACTCAACTTCCAAACCAGGCACGATTGCTGGACTCTCGACATCCTGGGTCGCGTGGCGCTGGGCAATAACCACCAGGTCGTGACCGTGGATGGCTCGACGGTCGTCTCCGATGGCACGGACGCCTTTGTGACAGGCGAAGGCCTGTTGGCGCAACCGAGCAACATCGGCGTACACCGCCGAGATCGCTTCGCGGTGATTCCCGAGGTGCAGGTGAATCTCGGCTACCAGATTACGCCCAACGTCAAAGCGAGGTTGGGCTATACGATGATCTACTGGTTCGACACGTTGCGCGCGGGAGACCAGGTGGATCTCAACGTGAACCTGATCCAGGGCATTCAGCCCGATCCTGCCGTGCCGACGGTACCCTTCAAAACCGCCGATTGGTGGCTGCAGGGCATCAACGCCGGCATGGAGTTGCAGTTCTAACGAGCGAAACGAGAGACCCCGTGGGCCTAAAGACCGCGGGCAAAAATCTCGTCCAGCGCATCGAGTTCGTTGCCGTTCGAGCTCGCGCCGTTCGAGTAACTCTGGCTGGCATACCAGGCCCAGGCCTGGGTCGACGCGCTCGATGTCTGTGCCGAGAATCCGGCCCCCTGCACCAACTGCAGCGTGGAGACCGAGCCCCCCCCGACCTTCAAGAAATAGGGCTGCCCGAGCGTACCGCTGTACGTGAGCTGCGCGGTGGCGCCTGGGGCGGGAGCGGAAGTGGCCAACTGCGACAGGTTGACGTCGTAGAGGGTCAACGTGGCACGGCCACCGTTCGAGGGCGCGGCGAGGAATGTCAGGGGACCCGACCAGCCGCTGCTGAACGAGAAGTACAGATCGCCGGCGCGGGTATCGACGATATAGCTGCCGCTCAACAAAACGCCGGGCTGCGTCGAGGTGAGGAACAACCGCTTGCCGATGAAGTTTGAGCGAAGTCCCAACTCGCCGAAGTTATACTCCGTGGCGTGTGTGTCGGGACCGAGCGTGATGTCGAAACGATCGTTCTGCATCGATCCACCGACGCTGCCCAATTGCTCGTTGCCATCGCGGAAGAATGCGGGGTGGATCTCCTGCACGGTGTACTGGCCGGGGCGGACATCGGCGAAGTGGTAGTAGCCGGCGTCGTTCGTAACGGCCGTGCGGTTGACCGTCTGGCCACGATCGTTCACGCCGGTGAGGACGATCGCCGTGCCGGCGATGCCTGTCTCGCCCGGATCGCGACGATTGTTATTCGAGGCATTGTCGACGAAGACGTAGCCAGAGATGCTCGACAGCGGTGCATCGTCGTTCAGCACGATACCCTGCCCCGTTCCGCGACCGATCGTGGCGTTCGTGGGAGACGACAAGGTTATGCCGAAGATTTCGTTCGGCTCCGGAGTTTCGTCGCCGAACACCGGCACGCTAAAGGTGGTCGCGGTGACACCCGGCGCGAACGTCACCGTGCCGGAAGCGGGGAAGAAATCGAGCACGCTCTCGGCCGTGATGCCGTAGGTCGAGACGAAGACCGTGATCGGCTTGTCGCTGGGGGCCGAGAGCGAAACGGTAAAGACAAAATTGGTCGTGCCTGCGTTCCCCTCGAACTGCGACACATCGTTGATCGACACGGCCGGTGGCGCGTCGTCGTCGACGATCGTACCGGTCGCCTGAGCACCGCCAATCGACGCGCCCGAGGCATTCGACAAGACGACCGACACGGTCTCGTCGAACTCATCGCGCAGGTCGCCGATGATGTTGATGGAAATGGTCTGCTGGACCTGTCCCGGGGCGAACGTCACCGTGCCCGAGGCGGCCTGATAATCGACTCCCTCCGACGCCGAACCGGCGCCGGTCGCGTACTGCACGGTGATGGGCGTGCTGCTGGGATTCGACAGCGTGACGGTGAAGGACAACGGCGAGGTGCCGAAGTTTCCTTCGCTGGCGCTACCCCCTTGGATCGTGATCGTCGGCGTGGGATCGTTGTCGATAATCGTGCCCGTGGCGCGATCGTCCCCCAAAACGGCTCCGCTCGGGCTCGAAAGGACGACCTCGAACGTCTCGTTCGGCTCGCGAATCAAATCGCCGATGATGGGTACCGATATCGTGCGCTGCGATTGACCGGCCGAAAAGACCAGCGTGTTCGAGACGGGCTGGAAGTCGACGCCGGCCGTAGCCGTGCCCGACACGGTCGTGTAATTGACGCTGACCGTGCCTTGAGCGGGCGTGGTCAGCGTGACCGTGAATTGCATCGCCAGCGTGCCGCTGTCGCCTTCAACCAGAGAAGCATCGGCAATGGTCATCGTGGGCAGATCGTCGTCGATAATCGTACCCGTGGCGGTAGCGTCTTCGAGCGTCGCATTCTCGGGACTTGTCAGGGTCACAAAGAAGGTCTCATCGGGCTCGTCGACCGTGTCGCCCAGAACGGGAATGAGAATCGCCTTTGAAGTCTCGCCCGGGGCAAACACGACGACTCCCGAGGTCGCGGTATAGTCCGACCCCGCGAGGGCGGTGCCGTCGGACGTGGAATACGAGACCGAGATCGTCTTGCCGCTCGGTGAAGAAAGGTTGACAAAGAATTGTGCGTTCGTGGTGCCGACATTGCCCTCGATCACCGACGTATCTTCGATCGAGATGCTGGGAGCGTCGTCGTTATCGACGATCGTGGCGACGGCTTGCACGCCATCGCCTTCGGCATGAGAGGGGTTGGAGAGGACGATGGCAAACTGCTCATCGTCTTCATCCAGGAAATCATCGAGGACGACCACGGGGAAGAACTTCGACACCTCGCCCGGCTGGAAGGTGAGCGTTCCGGCGGTGGCCTGGAAGTCGAGCCCCGACGTGGCCGTCAGGCCCAGCGTGCTGACGTCGACCGTGACCACTTCGCTCGAGGGATGCGAAAGCTTCACTTCGAAGTTCGCGATCGAATTGCCCACTGCTTCGGTGACGGTCACGTTGCCCACCGAAAGCTTGGGAAGCAATACGACGTCGAGCGAGATGGAACCGTAGGCCACGTTCTCGGGCGGCACACCGGTCGGCGAGCCGCCGCTGAGCAGGATGCGGTGGAAGGGGAGATCGTCGGCCGGGTTGGTCTCGAACGTCACGGTGCCAGCGGCGGTAGCCGTGTAGGGCAGACTGAAGAGCAGGAATTCACCCGGCCCCAGCGGCGAGCCGGCTATCGTACCGCCGACTTCGTCGACTTCGCCCGCGATGGCCGTGCTGCCACTCTGCACGTTGGGGAAACTGGCGCCGAACGTAATGCTGCCGTCGACCGCCACGAGCGAGGAATCGTAGGTGACGTCCATATAGGCGGAGAACACTCCGCCCGAGGATCCGGCGGCATTGGGATCTTGAACGAAGGCGCGCAGCAGGAAATCCTCACCCACCAGCGCTGCCGTAATGGGATTGCCGAGCAGATCGGTCGTCTCGAGTCGGATCACGACCAGCGGCTCGACCGCATTCAACTGATTGAACACGATCAGGGCGTCGGACGGCGTAAGAAACCCATCGCTGTCGACGTCGACCATGGCCAACATCGTGCTGGCGGCGGCAAAGCTGCCAAACGAGGACCTCATGCCGATGGCTTCGGGCGGATTCGCCTCAAGCGAACGCGAACCGCCGCGATTCAACTCGTTGAAGATCGCCAGTGCGTCGGACGGAGCGACGTAACCGTCGCCGTCGACATCGGCGGGATTGAGCACGTTGTGCCACGGGGTGACCGTGGTGGCCGCAAATCCGCCGTCGGCCGCCAACATGGCGCGAACTTCAAGACGTTCCGCACCGAGCGTGCCAAGGGGAGCGACCGACCGACGTCGACCGCTGACGCGGGATGAACGTCGCGGATGGTGGCGAAGCTGGAATGACTCGCTTTTCATGATCGTGGCGTATCTGGGGTGTGCATCCGTGGTGTCATAATTCGGTCGCGCTCTAACGCCGGCGGACAAGCCGGGGCGCCAGAAATGCTTCGTCGCCAGACGAAGCTCGCTGCTGCTCGATCGCCAGATCGAACAAGATGGCATCGAGATCCTTGTTGAATTGCCAGGCCGGCTTCACGCGAGCGGCTTGACTGTCGCCCGCGAGCGAATCGAGTCCTTCGTCCACGAGCGCTGCCAGAGTAATTGGCGACGTGGGAGAAGTCTCGTTCGTTTTTGCCAGGGCGGGCAGATTCGCCGGGAACTCGAGGTTGTCGCTCGCCGCGACTTTGCTCTGCTCGACCGCGACGCTGAAGATCGTCTCGGCCAGTGCGGCCTCGACCGCCTCGAAGGCCGCCGCCACGCGCACTTCGGCCGAGGGGGCCGCCGCGTCCGGGGCTGCCACCGCTGGAGAAGTCTCGGCCTCCGAGAGCTCGGACGCGACGATGAAGGAATATGTCGCGAACGTCTCGACCGCGGGCGGGTCCGCTTGAAGGGGCGCCTCATCGCCGGCAGCGGCCTCGGCCACTTCCAGCGATTGAGAACTCGTCTCGCTCGAAAGCGTGACCATCATCATCGACGAAAGCGAGTTGAGATAGTTGTACAGCTCCAACGCGTCGGACGACGTTACGTAACCGTCGCCGTCGACGTCGTAGTAGTACTCGGGATCGGGGGGCACCGGCGGCGTGGGCAACAGACGCGGCCCATGCGGCTTCGGCGGATTCTCTCCCGGGGGTGCCGGGTTGAGCGTGTTCCACAGCGCCAGGGCATCGCTCGGAGCGACGAACCCATCGTTATCGACGTCAAAGCGATTGAACGGATTCTGCCACGGCCGGGCGGAATTGGCCGATGCCAACTGCACCGTGAACTCCGTCTTGCCGCTGAGCTGATTCGCCTTGAGCTGATTGCCGGCCAGATCGAGGATGCCATTCGCCGAGTTGTCGATCTCGATCTTATACACGTGGTTGGTCAGCCACACACCAGCCACGGGCACGAAACGCGCCGTGCGGGTGCTGAGATCGTACGTGTAGACGAAATCGACACCCAGGACCAACTCCACGTTGTCGCGCAATAGCCGGAAGCGCGACAGAGTCGCCGTCGATGGATCGACGCCGGTTCCGCCGGTCGACTCCGACGCCGTCAGACCGTCGAGAAACTGCACGGCAAACTCGGGCAGCGTGCCGAACATCCGCACGTGCGTCGCTACCGGATCGAGGTCGAGTCCGGCCAGATCGTTATCCTCGGGCGCGACCAACTTGGCCGTGGGGCCTGTGAAGTCGACGCGATCCATCGCGCCGCGATCCTTAAACACATTCGAGCCGAGACCGGCAGGAGGAGTGACCGCCGGGTCGTCCGCGCGCGCTTGCCCCAGCAAATCGGTTTGTGGAGCAAGAATCGGCGACTGCGAGATGCCGACCGCCGCCGTCACGTTCACCAGATTCGGGCGATCCACCAGCGAATTCAACGAGCTATCGATCGCCTTCGAGCCGGGCGCCAGATAGAAGTTGTTCGCGCTGGGGTTGACGAACAACGGCTCATCCGCGGTCAGGGCAATGGCAAATTGACCCAACCCGAGGAAGCCCGTGTCGGTATTCGTCGAATTGCTCTTATAGATGGTCGTGCCGATCACCGTGGTCGGGCGCGAGCTGGCATCGACGACGATACCGGTCGCGAACCCGGAGACGATGTTGTTGAGCAACGTCGGCCCGGCACTGTTGACGACGTTGATGCCGATTCCGGTCGGGTTCGCGTTGCCGTAAACGGTGTTATTGACGATGCGACCGAAGGGAACGGCCGCCAGTGGCACCGTGGGCGAATTCGCTCCGTCGCCGGCAAATTGAATCCCGCCTTCGCCACTGCGCACGACGAGATTGTTCACGATGGTGATGCCGGGGACGAGTCCCTGCTGGTTGAGTTGTCGCAACACGCGTGGAGATTGCGTGTGCGAGAACCCCGTTTCCGCGTCGCGCTCAGCAGCCGTGACCGAAATGCCCCAGGCGAGCGAGTCGGAAATGCGGTTCGCTTCGATGATCGTTTGCCCCTGATCGCGGAACAGGTTGCGATCGCCGACGCGACTGATGGCCTGAATGCTGAACGACGAACCGGCTGGTGCGACGGCGAGCGCGGACGTCACGCTCACCCCCGTGCTGAAGATGTAGTCGTGTGTCCAGCCGCTGTCGAATTCGAGCTCGATGTAGAAGGCGGTCACGCCGAAAAAAGGATTGATGTCTGGAATAGTAAACTGGCTGCCCAAGAGGCCGAGATCGAGTGGCGTGCTGATCCAATCGACCTGGTTGCCTTGCGTATGACGCAGATCGCGATTTTCGAAATTGACAGCGCGCCAGACTCGAGCGGCGATGGGCGTGGTGGTTGCATCGACCGAGATCGAACCATCCGCATTGATCTGCCACGAATACTGCGGCAGGGGAGCATCGGTAATTACGGCGTTGTAGAAGGCACTGGCTGCCTCTTGAACTCGATCGCCGCCGTCCAGCCCGTGGCCCGTATTGGGCACATAGCGGAGGTACGTGGGGCCTTGCAGATCGTCGTAATAGAACTGCGACGAATCGGTGACAAAGAATTCGTCCCCCGCCGAGTTGACGAGATACTTCGGCATCTTGAGCTTCTCGCCGTAGAAGCCCGGGTCTGTCACGTACTCGTAAGGATCGACGATCTTCAACAGTGCCTGCCCCTCGGGCGTGAGCAACCGCACCGGGTCGAGCACGCCGAGTTCCCAATAGGGGTAAATCGCGATCGCGTAGCCGCCGATCGTGTCTTGCTGCACGCCCTGGTAGACGAACTTGTGATGCACCATCTGCTCGTCGAGATTCAGCGCATCGAAAACGAGCGGTATCATGCCTTTGACCCGGGGATCGACGGCCGACGTGAGCCAGGTGGTCCAACCGCGTTTGGAGCCGCCGCTCACCACAAAGTCGTTGACCGTGATGGATTGGGTCGCCAGGAAATCCTGCGTGGTATCCATGGCTCGCACGGCGCTCTTCACCATCGGCAGCAGCAGGGGCCAGTTGCTATCGAGCGTGTCGAGGAACTTGTCGAACGTGTAGGCGATGATCAGGTCTTCCGTGCGGCTCAAGCGATAATCGCCGGTGAAGCTGAGGGGCTGGTTGGGCACGATTTCCAAGCGCACCATCACCGATTGCGTTTCGAGAGCGCGGTCGATCAGGCTCTGTTCAAGCGGATCCGGACTGTCGTTCAGCGAGCCCCCCGTGATGAACAACAGCGCGGAATCGTGCAAGACGACGTCCGGCACGACCAGCGTGACCCAATGCCGCCAGACGGTGTGGTCCACTTCGCTCGGATCGCGCCATGTCTGCGACGTCATGTCGATCGTGTACTGCGTATAGCCTGCCGGAAAATGCTGCTGAGACACCAGCGTGTAGCTGTAGACGGGATCAGCCAGACTCACGTAGTCGGCCAGGGCCGAAGATGGTCCCGTCGCCGGTCCGGGCGTCTCTTGCCCTTCGGTAACTTCCTCCGCGCCGTACAGATCGACGAACAAGACGGTGGCATTCGGCGCCGAAGCCGTAACCTTGAACAGACCGGCCTGCTTCGCGCTGTTCACCGCCGCGGCAAACGCGTTGGCAATCTGGCCGGCGCTACTGGTGTTCGTGTAGTTGACCGGGATGTGCCCAGGCGCCACGCCCCCCGCCTTGTCGAACTCGAACGTCAGTTGCTTCACTCCGTCGTGGATCGTCACCGTCTTGCCATCGGTGAAATCGAAGCCGTTCGGAATGTTGATGCGGAATCCTTCGGAGAGGCGATCGTTCGTGTCGATCTCGGTGAAGTAGGCGACGACCGACGCCTTGGGCAGCGGATTGCCAGCCACTTCGAAGCCACGTCGTATCTCGAGCTGATAGGGCCCGACCAGCACCTGGCTTGGCGCGACCGGATCGGGATTCCTTGGCACGGGGAACATCTCGGAGTTGATCGGCGCGCCCGTCACCATTTCACCGCGTTCGGCAAAGCCGATGATCACATCGTCGACGAAGAAGCCCCCGTGATTGTTGTTCTGGCCACGTCGCTCGTCGCGGATGTTTCCGTAGATGTCGCCCGGCAAGTCTCCCGTGTAACGCGGGCTGCTCGGATCGGCAATCGCTCCCGCCGTCGCAAACTCGAAACGCAAGATCAGATTGCCCTGTCCGGCGAAGTCGCCGAGATCGATGCGGGCCTGCGACCACTGATCCGTACCGCCGTTGTCGTACAACTCTTGAACGCGTTGCTGCCCCGTGCCCGAGTGGCTGGCGTAGGAGGGCAATTCACCTTCGAACACACCCACGAGCGAGCGGATGGAATTGTTCGTGGCGAGCATCTGCCATGAATTGCCGTTATCGGCGGAGATATACACCCGCGCGCTGTCGCGCATCTCGCGAGTCAGGACGTTGTTTTGACCTTCCGTGTCGAGGAAGTAGTTGAAATACAAGGTGGGCTTGTCGGTGGCCGAATAGCCCACCAGGCTGAACGAGTTGGTTTGTAACACGCCATGGGCGCCGCCCGGCAGATTGTAATTGCCGCCGATATTCGGGTTCGTCGTCAGGGCCCGATGCGCTTCGGGGCTCACGCCAAACTGAGCATTCCCTAGCGAGACCATGTAGGAATTAACGGGGTTGATCACCCATTGGTCCAAACCGAAATAAAAGCTTGCGCCACCTTCCCCTTCGTTCGTCAAACGACCGTTGGCATCGACGAAGAGGAAGCCCTGGGGACGCAAACGACTCAAATCCTCGGAAGGATTGATGCCGTGCCCGGGATCGTCGCGGCGCGTGTAGGTCGGATGCCACAGGTTGAAGTCGACCGGCGAAAAAGCCAACCCCGTGATGCCACTCAACCCCGTCTCGACGCGATCCACGCCGTTGGCAAAGACATCCGTGCGCAATTGATCGTTGGCCGTATTGAATGCGAACAGCGTACCGCTGTCGGAGATGATGAAGAGCGTGTTGGCCAGGCTCCCCGGATTTCCGGTACGCGCGTGATCGAGGTGCTGCGGCCCGATCGCGATGCCGGCGAGCCCGGATCCACCCAGGCCGGTGATCGTACCGCGAATGGTGACGAAGCCGGAGCCGGTGTCGACCGTGAACACGTTCCCCGCCTGATTGACACCCCACAAGGTCCCATTGAGGAAGGTCAATCCCGTGACTACTCCGATAGGCGCGCCGGCCGGGGTACCGTCATTGATGCGAAACACCCCCCGCAGTCCGAACACGTTGTCGGCCGTCTGGGCAGCGCTGCCCGTATCGGGATTCGCCCGGAACAGCCACGACTCGCTGCCGTTGCGTACCGAATAATACAGCAAGCGGTTCGTGCCATCGGGCGCCATGGCGACGGCCAGGGCATCAACCTGGCTGGTCGTCAGCACGGTATTCGGAATGTTGTCGTTGCCGATGACGGTAGAGGCGGCGTTCCCCGTGTTGACTTCGACGAGGCGTCCGGCGGTATTGTCCGTGCCAGCAATCGCCTGGTACCCATAGAGCCGGCCGTCCGACCGCATCGAGATATCGCGCAACGAGAAGTCGCCGGAGGCAGGTTCGCCGATGTTCGTTTCGGTAAAGCCCGTGCGCGGGTCGACCGTTCGCAGTCGACTGCCCTGCGATACGAAAAGGACCACATCACTGAGATCGAAGGGCACCACATTCGTCAGCAACGCGATCGGATCGCTGGTATTGAAGAGCGGAGTAACCGGCTCGATGCGCGCCCCGCCGATCACGGCATCGCCCGTCGAGTGCCCCTGAAAACTGATGTGATCTTCGGCGATGCGTTTGACGCCCACGACCGGCTCGAGCCGCGTGAGTCGCGCAGCAACGTCATTGTTGAAAGGTGACTGCAAGACCGAGGGCAACACGGCGTCGGAATGCACGGCCACGTAAAACGCGCGCGGCGGCCCCGTCGGCGGGCCCACGCCCACGGGCAGTTGGGCATGAATGTAGGGATCGAGCTTGCCGAAGCTGCCGCGCAGAATATCGGACGTGCTGGGGACTTCCGTGGGACCGATCTGATCGTCGGCGATATCGGAGTTGCGTCCGATGTAGAGCAATTGCCCGGTCTCGTCGAAGACCGAGATGGTCGTATCGGGACGGGCCATGCCGTCGGCATAGTCGATGTCGAACACGGTCGCCCACGACTGACCGCCATCGGTATAGCCGGTGATGACCTGGATGTTCTGATAGTCGATGGTGAACTTGTACCAGTCGACATCGAGGGGCGAATCGAGCATGCCCCCGACGGCCAAGGCGTTGCGATCGCTGTCGAGTAGATTGCCCAACGGCTGCGCCTGATCGAAGGTGTCGTTGTCGCCCGAGTTGAACTCGACGTCGAGCGACTCGCCCAACAGCGGCGAGTGCGAGGGGAGGCCGACCACTTCGATGCCGTTCGTGGCAAAGCGGATCACCGCTTGCCGGATGGTCGAACCCGGCACCTCGTCGACATTGCGCAGGCGGATCTGCAGTTGGTAAATGCCCGTGCTGACGCCGCCGTTGAGATTGTTGAGATTCGAACTGTTCGCTCGCACGCGCACGTAATAGGTATTCGTCGAACCAGGCGTCCCCGGCAAGACGACGAGCATGCCCGCGTCTCGCGGATTCGTGGTATAGAGATCGCCGAACCCGAACGGTCCGGTGCTCATCCGATACGCTGAGCCGAACAACGATTCGCCCCCGTCTTGCTCAGCGGGAGAATTATTCGAGCGCGCGATGACGGTGCCCGCCGCATTGACCAATTCGACCACCGTATCGAGCGCATGGGTGGTGCGATCGATATCGAACCACACTTCGGTGCCGGCCGTGCCGCTGAAGCTGTAGACATCGACGTCGCCCGGCCCCAGATAGCCGTGGATCTCGAAGCCGAGACGCAGCACGTCATCGCCGCCGTACTCGTGCGGCGCGAGCGATCCGATCGAACGGGCCTGTGCCGTCGTGCCGTTCGTGTCGCCGCCGGCACGGAGCGGATCCTCGGCCTCGAGCACGATCGCGACGTTACGGTCGTTGCTGAGTTGATCGAGCCTGAGGCTGCGCCAATCGCCGGGCTGCGGCGCGCGGCTGATGTTGTCGGTGTTGACTTGCGTCAAGCCGGCCAGATTGAGGCCCGCTCCCACGGAGTCATCGTGAAACGACGTCACGATCACCGGGTGGGTGGCCGAGCCGATGAGGTGGAAGGTCCCGCCAATGCGGTCGTCGATATCCAGAGTCGTGCCGATCGCGGTCACGCCCGCGTTCGCCCCCGACAGCTTGACCACGAGGCTGGCCGTCGGGCTGCTTTGCCAGCGCAGCCCACCGTAGGTATGAAAGTTTGGAATCGAGATCTGATTGAACAGGACGTGGACGATGTCCGTGTCGTCCCAGATCGACTGCGTGGTCAAGGTACCGCCGCGCACCACCATGCCATTGACGGCGTTATTGCCGGTGCGATTCAGACGCACGAGCGGGCCAAAATTATCGACGAACTGCGTGAAGGCGTCGGCACGTCCGGTGCTGCGTCCCCAGTCGTGTACCTCGTACCAGTTCAACGCGTTGACGTTGACATTAATGGCGGGTCCGAAGCCGTCGCGGATAACGTTGTTGACGATGATCGGCTGGGCTCCGCGGACGAAGATCGTGGCCGCGGCATTGGCCTGGCGTCCATTGCGCCCCGTGGCCGATTGTCCGCCGGCGTTGAACATGAAGACCGAGTTGGTGACTCGGACATCGGCCCGATGAATCTCCAGGGCGTTGAAGGCGTCGAAGTTTCCTTCGATGGTGGTCACGCCGCCGGCAAAGGCCACCTGTACGTGATCGAAGCTGGCACTGGAGGTCGGCCCGGCGAAAATCCCACCCCAATCGCCAGGAGCCGGCAGTCGGTTGAGCCCGTTGTTGGTTGTATCGAACGTGCCCCCCGCGCCATAGCTGTCGTCGTGGATCGAGGTGAAGATGACACGATTGCGCGGTTGTCCTTCCGCGATCAATTGACCTCCGAACAACATCTCGATGCGCGCGCCGTTGATCTTGACGACCACGCTGGGATCGATCGTCAGCCTCGCGTCGAGTCGTGCGTGCAGACCGGTGCTGTCGACGAGGTAGCCACCTGGTGTCCCGTGGATGACCAGGTTCTCCGACAAAACGTGGACGATGTCCTTGTCGTCGAATCGCGCCGCGACCTCGAGCACGTCGAGCGGACTGCCGGCGTTCGTGCGAATGCGCACGAAAAGCGCGTTGAGCGAGTTGTTGACGAGCGTATTGCCGTAAATCTCTGGCCCGACGCGCCACGATTCCAGCGTGATCGTATCCGAGCCGAAGCGGGTTTCCTCGAAACTGTTCGGATCGGCCGAAATCGCGGCATCGGCACTGAGCGTGATGCGATTGTGGACGATCGTGGGCCGTGCTTCGATGAGATGGATCGAGCTGTAGGCCTGCTCGTTGGAATCCACCACCGACGTACCGCCGCCGTAGCGCATATCGGCGAACCCGACATAATTCAGGAAGACACCCTGCGCTTCGCGATCTGAATCTTCGCGAAAGACGATGCCCGCCCAATCGCCTGGAATGGGAGTCGTGACCAAGGGGTTCGTGTCGACGCCGATCGATTCGTCGTGCCACGAAGTAAAAACTACGCGATCAACGGGGGTGCCTAGCACCTGCAGCGCGCCGGCGGTGCGCAGCAATCCCAATTCAGACGTGCCGACGTCGATGCCGGTGCGCCGCAGTTTGAAGACGGCGCCGGCGTCGATCACCACCGTGACTCCCGCCGGGACCTGCAACTGCGACCCGTCACTGAGCGCCTGTCCGAACGTATTCACGCCGATTTCGTAGGCCAGGTTGTCGCCCAGCGTCGCGAGATTGCCATCCGCGCCGCCATTGCCGACGATGCGCACGACATCGCCCGCCGAGGCCGCCGCAAGCGCTGCCGGAATATTGTTGAAGGGCGCCGCCAGCGTGCCCGTGCCACCGATCGGCGCGGACTTGTCGACAATGATCGTGTCGGAGGGGGCGGCCACCTGGAACCAGAAGTTGTAGATTCCGCCCGGCCGCCCATCGGCGTCGCCATCGAACGCCGTGCCGGTGGCGTCGAGGAGCTGCGCGCCGGTGGTCGGCACAAAATCGAGTCGCAATTGATAGGCGCCTTGCGACGTTCCGCCCATTCCACTGTCTTCGATGTTGGGATCGAAGGCGATATTGCCGGTGCTCGTGACGGCGATGTAATACGTGCCGGCCGCCAACTCGAGGTCGAGGAACGAGTCGCGACTGAAATAGTCGTCGTTGCGGGCAATGAGGTTGCGTTGCCCGTCGTAGAGCGTGATCACGCCATCCAGCAGGCTGGGAACGGCGAGACGCTCGGCGAACAACTCGGCCGTCAAGCGCCCCTGCGAGGGGAGATCGAAACGGAACAGGTCGATGTCTTTCACGTCGGGGCGGTAGAGGTGCCGCATGTGGACGATGTCGGCGTCGCCGGGAATCAACGGTTCGACCTGACTGCCGAAGGTGAGGAATCCGTCCGATCCCATGGCGTTGGGGGCCGGCAAGTCGTACGAATGATTGAGACCGAGCAAGTGGCCGATCTCGTGCGTCATCGTATTGAAATAGGCGCCGCCCGCCTCGCTGTCGCCCCAGTTCTCCGCGGCCTCGAGGATGGCAATGTTGCCGCCGGCGATGCCGGCAATATTGCCCGGTCCCGTGGGCACTTTCGGATCGACGGCGCGCAGATCGCCCGTGACAAGCGTCCAACCGCTCGACGGCGTCTCGATGAACTGCATGCCCAGGTAGTAGCTGAAGAGTTCGAAGATTTCGCGGACGCGATTCTTCTGATTCTCTGTGATCTGGTTGTGCAGGATGTTTCCGTCGGGGTCGGTGCCGTAGACGTCCTGGAAGTTGTAAGAGATCGTGACGATGCCGCCGGTGGTATCCGTGCCGCCGCCAAAGACGTGTTCCTCGGCGGGAATATCGCGGTGGCCTGGCTCGTCTTGAAAACCGGGCCAAGGCAGCGTGTAGGGCTGCGGATCGATGGCGGCGTTCAGGATCAGGCTTTGCGTGCCGAGCACCCCCAGGTTGTCCAACCCGGGCGAAAAGAAGCTCGACGCCGAATCGGTTCCAAAAAACAACGGTACCGGCGCCATGCGGGGCGCCGCGGCGTCGCCGATCCGCAGGCGATAGCTGCCGGGTCCCGTGGAGAGAGCATCGAGCGACGACGCGAAGGTGAGAGTCGCCTTGTCGGTGACGGGATCGTACACCACCGACGTGGGGATATGGACGTCGCTGGGCGCGATCGGTCCGCCATCGGTGTAGATGAGCTGATAGAAGTTGGGGTTCTGCGCGCTGGCGCCCAAATCGTCGTTGTTGAAGTAGACGACGATTTGATTCGACGCTTGGACCAGCGTGCCACCAGGACCGCGCGTGATCGGTTGGGGTACGACCGAGACGACCTGCGCACCGAGATCCAACTCGAAATCGACCACCTGATTCACGCCGTTATTGAACGGCTCGGCGGCGATATTTTGTAGCGGCGTGGCGCCGGCCCCGAAGATCGTAATGCGATAGCGGTCGTCGGGCAGATTCTCAACAAAGCGGTAGACCACTTCGTTCGACTGCTCGCCCAGGCCGACGAAGCCCGGCGTGAGCAGAACGTCGTCCCCCGTGCCGAGATTGTTGTCGTTCCCCGCGCGGACAATCTGGATTCCGGCCAGAGAATTGGGGTCGATGACCTGTCCGACGTCGAAACGGAAGATCAACTCGCGGGGCGCTTCATCGCGCACTTGCCCTGCCTGCAAGACATCGCCGGCATTGGGCACGATGGCAATCAGTTGCGGCGACGCCAGCATGGCGCGCGGTTCGAAGCGTTCCAGCGAGAGGGGACGCTTCCATTTCCCTAAATCCAGCGCTGGGCGATGTTTCTTTCGCCGTGCCGCCCGCAAGCCAGCCCTATTTGCGCAGCGTTTCCCCATTCCCACGTCTCCCTCGGGATCTGTTCCTGTCTGCCCCGGTAATCTGGGCAGTGAATGGGGATTATTATTGGAGGTTCAATTGGAATCAACTTTCTGATTCTATCGATTTTACTCATTTTACTTATTTTTCCTTAAATTTCTATTTTCATGATTGCCAGGGCAGGGAGAGAACAGACCGAAAGAGCGCGTTCAGGGGGGGCTCGGACCGACCTCCTGAGCCAAACTGGCGGTCATCCGCCAACGTTTCCTGCTGACGCAAACAAAAAAGGCATGGCCTTCGCAGAGAAGGCCATGCCTTGGGTTTTCTTCTGGGAACGAACGGGCGAGCTTGTCGCCAGGCTATCAGCCTATTGCATCCCTGCGATGTAGCAAGTCCGTTGAGTTTTTCAACGGGACTGCTAACGTGCCAGACCGGCGTTGAAGCCGAAACCGATCAAACCGAGGTCCCCCGTGTCGAGCGAGGCACTGCCGGCATTCTGCCACAGTTGGGCTTCGATCACGCCCGAGACGAAGAAGCGACCGTTGGCCGCGATGTGGTAGGCCCATTCGAGGCCGAACTGCGTCTCGAGGATGCTCATCACTTCATCCTCGCTGCGAATGCCGACGCCGACGGTGCCGGGCAGTTGCGTGACGATGAGTTGATCGGTGTTGCCAAAAAGGATCGAGCCGCGGGCACCGCCGATGATCGAGAGGGGCGACCAACCGATCGGACGACGCAGGTCGAGGGCAACCGTCGGGCCGACACCTTCGTATTGCAGGCGATGACCAAACAAGCCAGCCAACTGTCCGTTGGCGAGGAAGTTCGATACGCGGAAGTCCTGTTCCATCTGAACGTAGCGGGCACCACCCGAGAAGGTCATCGTGGTGAAACCGCCGTAGATGCGTTTTGTGACTTCGAGGTCGGCGATCTCGAGCTTCAGGCTGTGGTTGGCAACCATGGCATTGCCGTCGCCCGTGGACTGTGCAAATCCAATCGTGTTGGGTGCATTGTTGGCCGAAACGTTGAGGATGGTCTGAGCGTTGGCATCGCCGAGCGCCACGGGCTTCGCCTGGTCATCGTATTGCCAGTACTGGCCGCGGATACCAAGGCCGCCATCCGCGACATAGCCCAACCACACGCGCGGCGTGGCCTGGTAGTCGTAGTGGAACGAGGTCGACTCGGTCACGAGGTCGGGACCGACGATGGTCGAGCGCGAGATGGCGATGTTGTCTTCGAAGAAGGGTCGATACCAGACGGCCGCGCCACCGGCATAAAAGCCGCTGGGATGGCAACCGAAGTCGCAGTCGCCGCAGCCACAACCACCGTTGCCGCACGACGCGCAGCCTTCGTTGGCGGTCGAGAAGCCGGACGTGGAGGTGGAGTTCGTCACCGCCGCGGCATCGTACGTAACGTAGCTGGCCGGTTTGACGCCGCTCGTCGAATCGAGCCGTGCCTTGAGGGCCGCCAACTCGTTTTCGAGTTGTTGGATCTGGGCTTGCTGAGCTTCCCAGGTCGAATTCGTGACCGACTCACCAGCGCGGGCCGGCAACGAGATGGCGATCGCCAACAACGTTGCCAAGGCCGCCACGATGGACATTTTCATGGAACAATCTCCCTGCTCTGCCTGCCGAGCGTGTACGTAAGGCGTGCGCGTGCCCCACGCGGCGGCGCGCTTCGATTGGTTTGGGTCAGCCGGTCCCTGGCTGGCGTTGTGCTGCCCACACGAACCGTTCAGGTCGTGCGGCAGGCATAGCAACGACAATCGGAACTACTCGCACAAACAAATCGACATGCCGGGGAGCGCAAAGGTAGGATTTTGCGTATTGTCGGCAAGCTTTACCTAGATTGCCTTGTCGATGCGGTAGAGATGCCCCAGAGGGGCGAAAAAGGGGCATTTTCGAGCCCCCAACCGCGGCACGAAGGGAAATCAAGCCGCATGGTCCCCCCCTGCACGAGAGGCGAGAAACGAATCTCGCTCCAAGACTAGCGGAGGGGGGGCACAACACGAGTGGCGCCCGCGTACCCCAGCGGTCGAATCAGGACGAGTTCGCCGCGTCTATCAGCCTGTTGAAAAATGCCCCTTCGTGGCATTTTTCAACCTCGCCAAGTGCGGAGCAAAGCTCCGCACGGCTCGCAAAATAACGACTGGCGTCGCTATTTTGTCATCGCATCCCTGCGATGTAGCAGTCCGTTGAGTTTTTCAACGGACTGCTAAATGCCGGTGACGCAACGCGTGTAGTCGATCAACCGAGCGGCGGTGCCACCGCGCAAGAGGCACTGATAACAGGCCTGGGCCTCATCGCGACTGGTGCAAGTCGCGGCTAGTTGCCAGCCCCCCGCCGCCACATCGAAACGCTGCACGCGAAAGTGACGAGGAAAGCCGCCGGGAAAGCTCATTCCGGCGAGACAGGTCGAGACGTCGGCCGATACGGCGGAAGATTGCGTCACCATGGGTCTGTGGCTCGCATACGATAGAGTTTGGGGAAGTGGATGTCGTCGCAACTCGCGGTCGCTGGGCAGCGTTCCGTCGCGCGATCTGCGTTTGCGGGACGTCGCTCGTCGGGAACCGTGCGTTGCTACTCCCTAACTCATCGTGAAAATGGGCCGGTTGTTACAAAGAAAATCGCTCCAGAATCGAATCAGTAGCAGGGAACGCGGAGCAGGCCGTTGAATATTGCGCTCGCCATCTTGTTCGTGGTGTTGCTCTTAGGAGCCTGGTTCCTCACGCTGTTGAACCTGCCAGGTAATTGGGTCCTTGTCGGCGCCGCGGCGATCTATGTGCTGCTGGTCGATCCGACGTCCTACGTCGCCATGGGTTGGCAAACGGTCATCGCGCTGGCCGTGCTGGCGACCTTGGGAGAGGTGGCCGAGTTTGCCGCCGGCGCAGCGGGGGCCACGCGCGCCGGGGGCAGCAAACGGGGCGCCGTGCTAGCCATCATCGGCTCGATCATCGGCGGGATGCTCGGACTGGCCGTGGGAGTACCGATTCCCATCGTCGGACCACTCGTTGGCGCCATCCTGCTGGCCGGCGCCGGCGCCTTTGTCGGGGCGATCCTGGGCGAAAGCTGGAAGGGGCGTGCCCTGGAAGAGAGCTGGCAGATCGGCGAGGCCGCCTTCTGGGGACGACTCGGCGGTTCGCTGGCGAAAATCGCCATCGGCGGATTGATGGTCGTGGTGGCTTGTGCGGCGCTGGTTTTGTAGTGGTCAGGGGGCAGGGGATACTTGCTATTTACCGCGTCAGTTTAACTGCGATTTTGCTTTCGCCTGGGAGACGATGACGTGGCTGGCGCGCTGTTCGATGCGCAGCGAAAATGCTGCGTTGTCCCAGGCCGTGCGGGTGGTGGGTCGCGTTCCACTGGCGCTGGCGCCGTTAGCGCAGATAGACGATCTTCGTGCGGGCTTCTTCTTCGATCGTGACCTTGTCCTCGCGCGCCAGCCAGCCGATGGCTTGCATCACGAGATCGCGGTGCAAGTCAGCCTCTTTGACCAGCTTGGCCAGCGAGAGTGGGCCCTGTTCGGCCAGAATGCGCCAGACGACGCCAGCGGTTTCGCCGATCTGATCGACGCCGGTGGGATAGGACATCGTTGCCATCCGTGCCACCTCCTTCAAGAAGCGGTCGCGCCCCGGTGCGACCTCGGGTGCGAAGGGGCGAGCGCAAGTTGCCTGCCGATTCGCTCGCTGCTGTCGAAGTATACGAATGAGGTGCGGGCTGTCAAACTGGGGCGAACACAAGCAAGGTATTGTCTTCGCTCTTATTGATGGCTGCGCGGCAAGTGAGCCCTGAAGTATTGATCTCTGGCACGCCGGCCTGGCTCCCGCTGGTCGCCCTGGGTTCATTGGCAGCGCAGGGGGGAATAAGAACCTGCGTCAGGTTCGTGCCGCTTCCATCGAGCATCGAATAGAATGGCGGTATGGGAGATAATCGCAAGCGATTCCGACCCAAGAAGATCTACTTTGGCGGCGGGCTCGAAGTTGACCCGGAATTACTTGGCGCCTTTGTCCGAAGATTCTGGCCCTGGATTGTGATGGTCGCGGTGGTTATCGCGGCAATCAACGTGTGGATGCGACGATAGCACCGTGATTCGCTCTCTAGAACTGGCGGCGGCCTGTGCCACTTTTCGATTGCGCGTTGGGTGCCTTCGTGACTTCGGCGCGAGGAGCGAGGCGCAAAAAAGAAGGGCTCGGTGGGCCTTCTGCTGGTGGCCTACCGAGCCCTTCCACTGCGAAAAACCGGTACTTGCCCGAATTGGGCGATGGAACGCTGTGGAGGCAGCGACCAGGTCCTAAGATTCGCAATGACTCATTGCCGCGACTTTTTCACCTTCCCTGGTTTGCTCCGGGGCAGCGGGACGCCCCGGTGAACTGCTGGGCCGTGCATGAGCGACCGACCGAAAAGCGAATGGCGTGCCAAGCGTCTGCTATTTCTATCCCCGGATGCGCAAAGTTCCATGAGGACCATGACTTGCGCTCGATGCCGCAGATCCTTGCTCCTCCTCGCCCATAGAGTAGGATCGAGGGCCTGCCTTGTAAGAAATACAAACGCGCAGTCCCACCTCCCTTTGAGATCGCCAGGACTTCGCTTCTTCGCGGGAGATTGCCGGCGGATGAAAACATTTCGGATTGCGGTCTTGCCCGGCGATGGCATTGGACAGGAAGTCACGACCGAGGTTCTGCGCGTGCTCGAGGCTGCGGCCGCGCGCGATGCTGGCTTTTGCATCGCCCCCACCGAATTCGATTGGGGCGTGGCCCATTGGGAGCGGACGGGCCAGGTCGTGCCCGAGGGTTTTCTCGACGAGTTGCGCCCCTTCGACGCCATCTATCTCGGCGCGCTGGGCTGGCCGGCAAAGATCCCCGACCACGTGACGCTCGCGCCGCTGGTGAAGATCCGGCAGGCGTTCGATCAGTATGCCTGCCTGCGGCCGGTCAAACTCTATCCGGGGGTGCGCTCCCCTCTGGCCGGCAAAGGACCGGCCGAGATCGACTTCGTCGTGCTGCGCGAGAATTCGGAGGGAGAATACGTCGACTCGGGCAGCCGCTTCCACGTGGGGCAGCCTGACGAGTTCGCCCTGCAAACCGCCATCCACACGCGACGCGGGGTGGAGCGCATCTTGCGTTTCGGCTTTCAACTGGCGCGGAGGCGTCGTCGCAAGCTGGTGATGGCCACCAAATCGAACGCGCAGCGCTATGCGTATACGCTGTGGGACGAGATTCTCGAGGAACTGCGCCCACAGTTCGCCGACGTCGAAGCCGAGCGACAGCATGCCGATGCCCTGGCGATGAACTTCGTCCGCTCGCCCGAGCGGCTCGACGTCGTGGTGGCGTCGAACCTGTTCGGCGATCTTTTAACAGATCTCGGCGGCATCATTGCCGGCGGGCTGGGGTTGGCGGCGAGCACGAATACGAATCCTGAACGCACGGCCCCCTCGATGTTCGAGCCGGTACACGGCTCGGCGCCCGACATTGCAGGACGGGGCATCGCCAACCCGATCGCGGCCATTTTGAGCGCGGCGCTGATGCTCGATTGGCTGTCGTGCGACGCGGCGGCCGAGCGTGTGCGTCAGGCAGTTACCAAGGCGCTCACCGGTGGGGCGGCGACGGTGGATCTGGGCGGAAAGCTCTCGACGCGCGAGATGGGAGACGCGGTGCTGCAGGCGCTGGCTTGAGCTGTTCGCATCATCTTACGCGTTTGTTCGGTGTTACTCGGTCACGCATCGCGCTTGCGATTCTGCCGCTATTGCTTCGCCGTGATGAGGCGCATTTCTCTCGTGTCGCGCTGGAGGTAGTCCTCGAAACGCAGCTCTCGCGTTTGCTTGAGCGATTGCACCCAGCCCGTGCCCGTGTCGACGACGAACGTCGTCGTGTCCTGCAACTCGAGCTTAGATTGCTCGCTGCCGAGGGGCGTCTCCCGATCGAGACGCCGGGCCAGTTGCTGAGCGACGCCGAGCAGGACTTGCGCACTGGAGTCCGGATCGGGACTCTTGGTCCAGGTGATCGTCGCCTGTTGATTGGGCGGATCGAGGGACGTGACAGCCAGCGTGCTCAGGCCCGGGATGGGATCGTCTCCCAGTGGGTTCGCCAGAGTCGTCGCCAGCTCGAGGGGCGTGTCTTCGCGGAGTGGCTTTTCGAGCAGGGCGAAATAGAGCACCAGATCGCGCGTCAACGCCGTTGTCGCAACCCGTTCGGTGGCGAAGGTGGCGAGCAGCTTGCGTCCGATCGCCGCGGTCGACGCCTTGTCGCCTCCCTGACGCCGCAACTGCGCGACGATCGCCTCGACGGCGAACTCCAGACGATGCTTGAGATCCTCGTAGTTCTTCAATCGCCGCGGCGTGCCGTCGCGTCCCATCTCGACAACGACCGACTGCCCGCGCCACAGGTTGACGAGCGCCTCGGTGACGGGATCGCGTGCATCCCCTTCCACGCGTCCATCGACCAGCTTCCAATCGACCACGAAGCCCAACGAATCGGCACTCACGATCTGGCAATCGATCGTCTCGTGGATCGTGCGCTTGGGGCCGATTTCGCCGTTGAACTCGCGCTCGCGGGAGGTGGTCGATTCGATCCGCTGCGTGATGCCCGGCTGCCAGTCGGGGCGGAGTTGAATCGTTGGCTCGGCGGCACTGGCAGAGGAGGCGATACCAAGCAGGCAGACGCCGAACAGGATCGGGCTGGCACGTCGCATGAAGGGAACCTCGCCTGGTTGGAGGAGCGAAATCGGGCGGGGAGGGCGACGACAGTATAGTCCGCCACAGGACTCGGTTCCCACGAGTTTTTCAGTCTTATTTGGAGGGGGGGACCGTTCACGAGCCCTGTAAAGCTGCCACGAATCCTCTTGTTGCTGCGCAACACCGACGTCCTTGCGACTTGCACTTACGAAGTATTTGCATTACTCCGCAAGAACGTCGGGCCACCCTGTCTGGTTCGACGGCATAGCTAGATCACTGCTGGGCAAGCCAGCAGTGCCACGCAGTTGCTGTGGAGCTTATGCCGGTTTGCGGGTGGATTTTTTCTTATCCGGGGCGTGAGCGTGCATGATGTCGATGAAGCGCTGTGCCTGCGGCGAGAGGAACTTGCCTTTTCGCACGACGATGCCGTAGGTGCGCTGGGGAAAATACTTGCCCAGGGGGATAGCGGCCAGCCGGTCGTGTTCGGTGAGGCAGATGGCCGTGACGATCGAGATGCCGAGCCCCAGCTCGACGTATTTCTTGATGACTTCCCAGCCTCCCGCCTCGAGCTTGACGTTGTAGGTCAGGTTGTGCTGCTCGAAGACCAGGTCGGCGATCTTCCAGGTCGTCAGGTGGCGCGGTGGCAGGATGAGGGGATGTTGCGCGACCTCTTTGATCGTGACCGACTTCTTCTTCGCCAGCGGATGATCGAGGGGGGTGATGAGCATCGGGTCGTAGGAGAAGAGGGGATGGTATTCCATGTCGGCCCGTTCCTCGACCATCGAGCCGACGGCGAAGTCGACCTCGTCGGAACGGAGCATGGCGAGACCGTCGCGGCCGGTGACGTTGTGCAGCTTGAGGTCGATGCCGGCGTAGACGTCGACAAACTGGCGGACGAACTGCGGCAGGATGTAGAGAATGGTCGACTCGCCGGCGGCGATATCGAGCCGGCCAGACTCGAGCCCACCCCGTCGCGCGGCAAAGGTCTCGTGCAGAGTGTCGAGTTCTTCGACGAGCTTGACGGCCAACTCGTAGAGGGCGGCGCCGTCGGGGGTGAGCTTGATTTTCGGCCCACGACGCTCGAACAGCGTGGTCTTCAATTCGCGTTCGAGGGCCTGAATCTGCAGCGAGACCGAGGGCTGGCTGAGGAACAACCGCTCGGCCGCTTTCGAGATACTACCCATCTGGGCGGCGTAGCAAAAACCTCGGAGCTGCTGGAGACGATTCTGCTTGTAATACTGCGGATTCGAGGCACTGGGCATGGGCTCGCCTGACTATAGCGCTATTCAATACTCATCATTTAATTTGGCTCATTAATACAATATATTGACAGAATTGTCGGGTCAAATAATCGCAGCATTGCTTATAGTCAGGCACGTCGACGCGAGACCGTTCGCAGTGCCGGGAACCGCCCGCGGGCCAGCCCGGAGTGCGAAAAACCTCGCGAAATCAACCCGATTTCGATGGTGAGCCAACGCGCGGCTTGCTTCAGACATGGTGGGTGTCTGATGCAGGACAACTGAAGGTAGAGCCATCGCCGTAGAACCCGGCGAGTTGCCCCCTCAGGGGCAGCTCGTACGGGTTTTTTTATGGTGCCATCTCCCGGTGCGAGATCCCCAGACGCATCTGCCCCGCAGCAGACGACCCCAAAGGCGTCTTCTTTCCTCGCTCAAGCTCGCTTTATCAATCCTGGCCCTGCTGCCTTGGCAGCAATGGCCCCCGGAGTTTGGCAGGGGGCTAGCCCCGACCTTGCAGGAACTTCACGGTCTTTTCTCACTGCCTGGCGGGGGTTCGGCGTTGTTGTGGTAGGGTGGGTCGGCTAGAACGTGACCTCGCCAGCCACCGTCCTAGCGCGGGGGCAAAATAGGGCAGATTTTCCGCCTATTCGTTCATGCCCCGAGGGGGCGTCTGCCGAATTTGGTTGCGACGCTACGGCAAGCGCCCGGGGTTGTGCTAGCTTGCCCGCGCGGTAATGGAGTCGCGATGGAGTGGATTCAACACGTAATCGATCTGTTTCTGCACCTCGACAAGCATCTCGAAGAGATGGTCGAGGTGTGGCAGGTCTGGACGTATGTCGTGCTGGCGCTCGTGGTGTTCTGCGAGACCGGGTTGGTGGTGACACCGATTTTGCCGGGGGATTCGCTTCTCTTCGCCGCAGGCGCGCTGGCGGCGCTCGATACGCCGCTCAACGTCCATCTGTTGTTTTTGCTGCTGGCGGCAGCGGCGATTCTGGGCGATACGGTGAACTACGCAATCGGGGCCTACCTCGGGCCGCGAGCGCTGAAGATCAAATCGAGATTCTTGAACGAGAAACACATCGAACGGACGCAAGCCTTTTTCGATCGCTACGGCGGCATGACGATCATCCTCGCGCGGTTCGTCCCCATCGTGCGCACGTTCGCGCCGTTTCTGGCGGGCGTGGGCACGATGAACTACGGGCGCTTCATCGCCTACAACATCGTGGGGGGCACGGTGTGGGTGGCGATGTTCGTCTACCTGGGTTACTTCTTCGGCAACTTGAAGATCGTGAAGGAAAACTTCAGCCTGGTGGTGCTGGCGATCATCGTCCTTTCGGTGCTGCCCATCGTGCGCGAAGTGTTTCTCGCCTGGCGCCAGGACAAGGCCAAGACCCCCGAGGCCTAGTCAAAAAAAGTTACGAGGTGGATGGCAGGAGGCTGTCCAGCGAGCGTCGCAAGGTCGACGCCATCGATTTCTCAAGGAGGAGAAACCACACGTGACGACATCGTCTCAATCCACCTCGACCTCGCACACCGCCGCTGGATCGGGCGCCTCGCGCTGGCTGCCTACGAAGCTCTTCGATCCGACCTTCTCGATCTCGGCCGTCGCCACCATCGCCTTCTATGCGCTGATGAGCCAGCCCTCGATGCACGGGACTCTCCTGCATCGCTACACGTCCGAGCACCCGGTCGAATACGTGATCGTGGGCCTGTTCATCTGGGGTGTGGTCGACATCCTGTTCAAGGTGCTGGCTTTTCCGCAGGAGATGCTGGCCCTGCGCCGGCAATGGATTCCGCCGCGCGAGGGACGCGTGCCGCTCGAGCAGGCCGCCGTCTGGCTGGGCGAGATCAAGGCCTGCCCTGCCTGGCTCCGCGAGTCGCGCGTGGCGCAGCGGCTGACCCGGGCGCTGCAGTACCTGCTCGACAACGGCTCGGCCGAGGACTACCGCGCGCATCTCGAGTATCTCGAAATTCAGAGCGAGGAAGCGCAGCACGCCAAGTATGGGCTCGTGCGATTCGTGATCTGGGTCAGCCCGGTGTTGGGCTTCTTGGGCACGGTGATCCACTTCGGTATGGCGCTGAGCGATATCTCGGTGAACGACATGACCGAGCGCCTGCCGCAGGTGGTCAGCGCGCTGGGGGCCGCGTTCAACACGAGCACCACGGCCCTGGTCGCCGCGACGACGATGATGTTCGCGGCGTTCGTGTGCGAGCGGGCCGATCGTCGGATTGAAATGACCATCAATCGCCTCGTCGAACGCGAGCTGACGACGCGTTTCGAAGTGAGCGATCCGGGCACGGCGCCGTTCGTCAACGTCGTGCAGACGGCGAACAAGGCGGCGCTCGTGGCGGTCGAGCAAGCGCTGCGCCAGCAACTCGAGGCCTGGCTCAATGCCACGAACGCCCTGCGCGCCAATGCCGACGAGGTACGTCGCCGCGACGCTCAGTCGTGGCAGAAGATGTGCGAGGCCGTGGTCGAACTGCACGATCAGGCGGAAACACGCCGCGAGGAACGTTTCGAGCGACTGCTTGGACGGCTCGAAGCGGGACAGCAGAAGCAGATCGTCGATACGCGTGACAACCTCGAACGGATCGGTGGCATTAAGGAAGACATCGCCAGCCTGGTGGCCGCGGTGGGCGAAGTGGCCAATGGCGAGCGAAAGCTGGTCGAGTTGCAGACCTCGCTGGCCGAGAACCTACGCATGCTCCGCGAGACGCAGCAACTCGACGAGGCGCTGCACGGTCTGTCGGCGGCCATCCATCTTTTGACAGCGCGGCACCTACCTGGGGAAAACGCCCCAGCACTGGTGCGTAAGAGTGCGTAGGAGCGGAGCGAAGTTGGACCTGCGACATTACCTTTTCGCGTTTAGGTAAGAGAAAATCATGGGGCGGGGCGCTCTCGTCGCGCGCTGGGTTATGAGGGAGAACCGAGGCAACGCCGCCCGAATTCGTGCATCGTCTGCTTGCACAATAGGCGTTTGCCGGGGATCGAACTCGCGCTCGCCTGCCTAGCTTAACGCTAGATCCTCGTAAACAAAGGATTTAGCTCATCCCCTGCCCATCGGCACGCCGCTTGCTATCTTGCTCCCATTCGTAGGTCGCGACAGGCCGATGGAGTCGGCCTTGTCTCACTGCCACGGACTGGCAGGCGGAATTCTTCGTTCGGGAGGTCAGGCGTGGCTTCCCGTATTCCAGATCCTGGTGGAAAGGTCATTATGAGCATGGCGTTGAGTAACGGGGCGGGTACCAAGCAGGGGTCGGCAACCTCGGCCCGCGGCAACAATTCTCCCAGCGGTTTAACCGCGCGGATGGCGGCGATCTCGGCGGTGACGAACTACAAGCCGACCGAGCCCCCGCTGAACTTCGTCGACACCCCGGCTCGTTCGCTGTTCGCTTCGAACGTCTTCGACAAGACGCAGATGAAGGAGCGTCTGCCGAAGGCCGTCTACAAGTCGCTGTGCAAGACGATCGACGCGGGCGAGAAGCTCGATCCGGCCATCGCCGATGTCGTCGCCGCGGCCATGAAGGACTGGGCGATCGAGAAGGGGGCCACGCACTACGCCCACGTTTTCTACCCGCTCACCGGTTTGACTGCCGAGAAGCACGACAGCTTCTTGTCGCCCGACGGCAACGGCAGCGCGATGACCGAGTTCAGCGGCAAACAGTTGATTCAAGGCGAGCCGGACGGTTCGAGCTTTCCGACGGGGGGCATTCGCGCCACGTTCGAGGCGCGGGGCTACACGATCTGGGATGTGACGAGCCCGGCTTATATTCTCGAAAACCCGAACGGAACCACCCTGTGCATTCCGACGGCCTTCGTGTCCTGGACTGGCGAAGCACTCGATAAGAAGACCCCGGTACTCCGCTCGATGCAAGCGCTGAACAAGCAGGCGCAGCGCATCTTGAAGCTGTTCGGCCACACGGATGGCGCGTTCGTCGCGTCGACGGCGGGCCCCGAGCAAGAGTACTTCCTCGTCGATCGCAATTTCTACTTCTCGCGTCCCGACCTGCTGAATGCCGGCCGCACGCTGTTCGGCGCCAAGCCGCCGAAGGGGCAGGAGTTCGAGGATCACTACTTCGGCGCCATTCCCGAGCGCGTGCTGGCTTTCATGCTCGAAACGGAGCGTGAGTTGTTCAAGCTGGGCGTGCCGGTGAAGACCCGCCACAACGAGGTGGCTCCGAGCCAGTATGAAATCGCCCCGGTGTTCGAATCGGCCAATCTGGCGACCGACCACCAGCAGTTGATCATGCTCACGCTCAAGCGCGTGGCCGAGAAGTACGGCATGGCCTGCCTGACGCACGAGAAGCCCTTTGCGGGAGTCAACGGCTCGGGCAAGCACGTGAACTGGTCGCTAGGCAGCTCGTCGCAGGGCAACCTGCTCGATCCGGGAGACACGCCGCACGAGAACGCCCAGTTCCTCGTCTTCTGCGGGGCGGTCATCCGTGCCGTCCACAAGTATCAGGGTCTGCTCCGTGCCGTCGTGGCCACGGCCGGCAACGATCATCGCCTGGGCGCCAACGAGGCTCCGCCGGCGATCATCTCGATCTTCCTCGGCTCGCAGTTGGCCGACGTGTTCGAGCAGATCAAGACGGGTGGCGCGAAGTCGTCGATCGCCAAGGGGACGCTGCACGTCGGCGTCGACGTGCTGCCGCCGCTGCCGAAGGACGCGGGCGACCGCAACCGCACGAGCCCCTTTGCCTTCACGGGCAATCGCTTCGAGTTCCGTGCCGTCGGCTCAAACCAGTCGATTGCCGGCCCGCTGGTGGCCATGAACACGATCGTCTGCGAGTCGCTCGACTACTGTGCGACGAAGCTCGAAAAGGCGACCGGGGGCGATCCGAAGAAGCTGAACGATGCCATCCAGGAGCTGCTGTCGGAGATCATCACCGAGTGTGGCTCGGTGATCTTCAATGGCGACGGTTACTCGGCCGAATGGCATGCCGAGGCCGCCAAGCGTGGCCTGTTGAATCTGAAGAACTCGACCGACGCTCTGCCTCAGCTCGAGACGAAGGAAGCCAAGGAGCTGTTCACCAAGTACAACGTGCTCAGCGAGCGCGAGCTCGAAAGCCGGCTCGAGATTTATCTCGAGCAATACTGCCGCACGGTGCGGGTGGAAGCCAACCTGACGCTCGAGATGGCTCGCACGTTGATCTTCCCGGCCGCGATCCGCTACCAGAACGAGCTCGCCTCGACCTGTGCGAATCTGAAGCTGGTGGGATACGATTTCGACACCGACACGCTCGACGTCATCACCGACATGGTGAAGTCGCTGCAGGACAGCATTGGGCTGCTGGCCCGAGTCCTCAGCGACGTGCCGCACGACAGCGCCCTGACCGCGGCGCAATACTACTGCGACGAGGTGCTGCCGGCGATGGCGCTCGTGCGCAAGTTCGTCGACGAGTTGGAAGGCTGGGTGGCCGACGACCTGTGGCCGCTGCCGACCTACCAGGAAATGCTGTTTATCAAGTAGTCTTGCCGGCCGCGATGAGCGCGGCTGGTTAGCAATAACTCAGAACGGGAACCGTGCTCCTTGGGTGCGGTTCCCGTTTTTGTTGCGCCACTTCGAGGTCACTATAACAGTCTCTCTCGAGCTAGCATTCTGCGGTCTGTGTACGGCGCTTATGTCTTTTGAAGTTGCGCCTTTCGAGGTTTATTGGCCGCCATTCCTTAGGGCGAGGCCTCCCGGCGCCAGCGGGAATCGATTTCGCCCCGCAGTCGTTCGAGTTCCTCTCGTTCGGCCGAGGAGAGGCGATCGTGCCTCTCCTCGCGAAGCTGCTCGGCAACGGCAAAGTGCTCGCGAGCAACCGCTCGATCGCGGTCTTGCCACGCCAGCGCAAGCACATAGGCGACCGTTGGTTTCCAACGATCGCTGAACTCTACCTTGGCCAGGGTTTGCAGGCCCTCATCAGCGTTGTCGCAACGAATCTGAGCGATGGCCTGATAGACCAGCAACTCTTCATCGCCGGGCGTTTCGACCAACGGTCGCGCGATGAATGACATGGCGCACTGCGGATCTTGTACTTCCCAAGGTCCCAGCACAAGCTGTCGCGCCAACAGACGTATCGCTTTCTCCGCGGCAGGATCGATGCGCACGGCAGCTGAGAAGCTGTCGTTCGCCGCCAAGGGGTCATGATTTTGCAATTCATAGACACCGCGCAGGGTAAGCAACTCGGCTTTCTCGCTCGGGCTGGCATCTACTGCTCGATCGAGAGCGCACTGAACGGCGTGTACCGCGTCGGGCAAATTGCCTTTGAGCGCTTCGATCTCGGCCATGCGAACCCAGCATCGATGCCACCGACCCGGAATGAGCCCCGTCGTGTCTACTACCACGGACGTGGCTGCGTCTGTTGAATTCGCCACGGCGGCGCCGGTTGCCCGGGGCTGTCCGCCGAGTGGCGTTCCCAGCGCAGCCAACTCGCCCTGCAACTGGGGCAGGTCCCAGACCAGAATCCCCAGCGGCGGCGCGACCACTACCAGGCGCCGTCCATCGGGGCTGAACGTGAGATGCGTGATCGTGCTGTTTTCCGGATGCGGCAGGTAGGCGACGGCGTCGGTCGATCCCGGAGGATAGAGATACACCCGCTGGTCGTGACCCGCGACCGCCAGCAGTCCGCCCTGCGGTTGAAATACTAGCGGCAGATAAAACTCGCTGCGCGAAGCTGCCAAGGGAATCCGGCACTCGGGCTGCCAGTCGCTCGTGCGAAAGACGCAGATTTCGCTGGCCGAACGCAAAGCACACCAGAGCCCGTCATGACTGAAGGCGACCGCCGCATGGTCCGGCAGATCCAAGACAATAGTCGCGCGCTGAGCGTCCCATACGCGGACCGTTCTGGAAATCACGGAAGCCCCGCCCAACCATTTTCCATCTGGACTAACAACCAGCCGCGCGACATTCAAGAAATCGGCGAATTCTCGCGGCGGCAGGCCGGCCGAATCGGACACGAGCACGTGACCGCGGCGATAGTCGGCAATGAACAAGCGACCATCGCCGCTGTACACCACGTGGCGGCCATGGTGCTGTGGGGCCAGGCGATCGGAGAAGAAGTCCGGCACCTGTTGGTGGAACAGCGCTTGGGGAGGACCGATCTCGGTCGGCACAGACGCGCCGATGGGCCAGCGGCAAGCCTCGCTGAACATTCCCATCGTCGCCAGTTGCCTTCCGTCGGCGGAAAAAGCAACCGGTCCGCAATAGTCGAGCCCCAAATCCGCAGCCGGCTCGAGATCCGTTCCGGAATAGAGCTTCACGCCGGCAGGTCCGGAGGCAGCCAGCCAGCGTCCATCCGGGCTGAACACGGCTGCTTCGGCCGAGGAATCATTCAACACACGCAATGCCGGCGCCGCGATGATCTCGTAGAGGGCGAGATCGTTACGGTCGTGTACGGCGATTCTCTTACCATCCGGAGCAAATCGAACCACCGCGCCCGGCAGTTCCAAGAGCGTTCGATCTTCGCGAGTGCTGCGGACGTGCGTCCCGACGGAATCTGAAGATGCCATCAGTCCGGCATCGGGAGAGATTTGGATCCGTTGGATCGCCGAGAAATGCTTGCCCGGTAAGAATCGGCCGCGATTTTCAGCGACCTTCCATTCGTAGAGGTCTCCCTCGCTGGTGCCGACGATCAGCGTATGATCGTCATGAAAAGCGATTTCGCTCGCCTCCTCCACGTCCGCCAAGGTGGCGAGAGTCTCCAATTCCTCGACCTCGACGAACTCGACTCGGTGCGTGGCGTTCAGAAACGCCAGGCGCGATCCATCCGGGCTGAACTGCGGTCGTTTCGCAAAGAGCCGCCGGGAAAACTCGCGTGCCAGACCACCTGTTTCCAAATCGAGCAGCCGCACGACACCCTGGCTTTCAATGATCAACAGATGGCGTTCGTCGGGATGGAAAGCGTAGCCATTGATGTTTTCAGCGCTTGCCAGATCGACGACCAGTCGGCCGCTCGAGCGTTCCCAGACGCGCAGGCGCTTTCGATCATCCTGCCGGGAGCAGAAGGCATTTTCCAGCAGCCAGCGTCCGGCGCGACTGAACGTGCGCCAGCCGATGAAATCGGTTTCTTCTCCATCCTCTCCCGGATACACCGTACGATCGTTGGGGTTCGATAGCGAAACGACGTCGGAGCCCGTGCCCCGGCGTGCCGGCTGCAAGAAAACTTGGAACAGCGGATCGACATCCACCTCGTCGTAGCGGCCGCGCACATTTACTCGCTGCAATTCGCGCAGATCGGCGCGAGCCAGGCAGGAGATGGCCGCCTCGGTCAACTCGAATGCTTGGCGGCCATCGGGTTGCGCCGGCGCCAAGGCCTGCAAGGCGTCACGAACCGACCGAAGGCCCGCCAAACGCTGACCAAGCTTGCCGGTTTGCGAGGCGTTGCGTGCGCTGGCCACGTGAACACGAAACAGCTCCAGTCGCCGCGAGCGTTCCGCTTCTTCGGCGCGCCGCTGCGCGTCGAGCGCCAGTTGGTTTTTCTGCTGGAGCCGCGCGGCCGCGATCGACGAGCCGATCGCGACGACCAGCACCAGCAGAATCGCCGCCAGGGTGGGAATCGCGACGGCGGGCCGACGTCGGCAGGCACGCCACAACCGCTCGACCGGCGAAATCCTCCGCGCGCCGATCGGCTGATCGTTCAAGTAGTTGCGCAGATCCGCTGCCAACTCGCCGGCGGAAGAGTACCGATCGCTTGGCCGCTTCGCCATCGCCTTGCCGATGATGGTCTCCAGGTCGCGCGGGATCGCACGATTGATCGCCCGCGGCCGTGGAGGCTCGGTCTCCGCGATCCGCTTCAGCAGGACAGCCTTATCGGTCTCGGCAAAGGGGGGGCGCAACACGGCCAACTCGTACAGAGTCGCTCCCAGGGCATAGATGTCGCCCCGCGCATCGATCGTACCCTGCAGCCGTTCGGGCGGCAGATAGCGCGCCGTGCCCACCAACTCTCCAGACATCGTCAGGTCGGCGCTGTCGGCCGTCTTGGCCAGTCCGAAGTCGGCGATCCAGAGGTTGCCGCTCTCGTCGACCAGGATGTTCGATGGCTTGATGTCGCGATGCACCACCCCCTGGCGGTGAGCGTAGGCCAGCGCCTCGGCCGCCTGCAAGCCGAGCGCCGCGACATGACGCCAGTAGCTCGCCTGCCGCAATGTTGGGGACGCTACGACCGCCACGGGGGTCGATGGCAGCGGCCCGGCGTGTTTCGCGTCGGTTGGCTGCGAGCAGCGTAAACGGGCGGCGATCCGGAGGGCCATTTCGCTGGGGCCCGCCAGAGCTTCACGCTCGCCGAGCACCGCGAGAATCTCATCGAGCGCCGCTCCCGAAATGAGCTGCATCACCAGATAGTGCAGTCCTCGTTCTTCGCCCACTCCCAGCACGGGCACGATGTTCGTGTGATGCAGCGCGGCCGCCGCCCGCGCCTCGTGCTCGAACCGCTGCAAGTGCCGGGGATCGCGCAGGCACCACGGCGAGAGCACCTTGAGAGCGACGCGCCGCTGGAGCGATTCCTGCACGGCCTCGAAGACGACTCCCATGCCGCCGCGGCCGATCTCGCGCAGGATGCGATAATCGCCCAGCGGAGGCACTTCGGTGCTCGAGAGGAGCCGCAGCAGATCGCTCGCCGCGCGTTGCTGCGTGTCGGGGCGTGCTCGTTCCAACTGGAGCAAGGTGGTGAAGACCGCGCGGATCTCATACGCCAGCTCGGGATAGCGCTCGCAAAAGTCGTCGAGCGAGGGTTGGTTGCCCGCGCGAAATTCCTCGGCGATTTGCGTGGCGACGTCGTCGAGAGTGATGTCGTTGTCGCCCGCCATATCGCGAGGCTCTCCCCTACTACTTTTAAGCCGGATTGCTACTCGACGTGGGGGACAGCACCACCTGCAGGCGCCGCAGGGCGCGGATGTAGCGATTGCTGGCTGCCGTGGCCGAGATGCCCAGGATGGTCGCGACCTCGCCATTGGTCAGCATCTCGAAATGGCGCATGGCCAGGACTTCGCGGTCGAGAGGATCCATTCGCTCGAGCGCGGCGTGGACCATGCTTTGCGTCTCGGCGCGAATGGCGGCCTCGCTGCCGGACTCGCCGTCATCGATGAGCTGTTCCGCCATCCAGATGCTGGAGGTCTGCATCGAGGCGCCCCGCTCGAATGGGATCTCGAGCGCGGCGTTGCGCATGGCCGCTCCCAGATGCTGGCGGTGCAGATCGACCAGGCGCTGCATGGCCAGCAGCCGGAACCAGATGTGCAACGGCATGCGGTCGGCCTGGGAAACGAATTCATGCGCGCGGCGTTCCGCGTCGAGATACGTTTCTTGCACGACGTCCGAGGGATCGATGCGCCCCCCCACGCGCGGATCGATGCGAATGGCGACCGCCTCTTTCAGATCGGACCGCAGGAGCTCAAACGCCTCGGCCAACGCCAAGGTGTCGCCGCACGCGGCGCGCCGGGTGACTTCGTCGGAAAGCAGCCGTCGCGAAGCCATGCTGATTCGATTCCGGCCTGGTACCCGCAAATAAACCCATGCCAGGGCGATTATAGCAGACGCAACGAGCCACCCCAATTTCCGTCGCGGGGAACGTTTTAGCGCGCGGGATGACGCCGTGCAGAACCGGCGCAAAGTCGCGCGCCCCCCGCCGCGGGTCGCGGCCAATGAACGTCGCACGGGACGGCGACCCTGCTGAACGGAGCCGGAAAGGGCCATTTTTTTTTCGCAAATGTTTGTTCAGGCGGTGGATTGCCAGGAGATCCTCCCGGATTAAGCATTAGCCAGCGGCGACGTCTGGCACATTCAGGCATCGAAGCACCGGGGACCTGACCGCGCCATGATCCACCGCTTCCTCTCGCGCCCTTTTCATGCGCCCGCACCACGAGCCCGTCGCGACAAGGATCGCCAACGCACCGTGCTATTCGAGCCGCTCGAACAGCGAGCTCTGCTCGCGGCGGGCGACCTGAACCCCACGTTCGGCGAGAACGGCCTGGCGACGGTCCCCTTTTTTCAGCCCGAGGTGGGTGAAGACCCCTTCTACGCCCTCTACGAGACACCCATATTCCAGGCATCCCTGATTCAACCCGACGGAAAGCTCCTCGCCGGTGGAAACAAGACACTGGCTCGCTATCGGGAGGATGGAAGCGCCGACTACTCTTTTGGCGACTTTGGTCTGGCGAGCTTTCCAGGCATCGTCACGGGGATGGCCCTTCAAGAAGATGGCAGCATCGTCGTTTCCGGCTTCGATCCCTACGTGCCAGGTAGCGGAGGGCGCCTCGGGTCTATTGATATTGGCTCCGTCCAACCATCCTCTGGCGAACCCGGCTTCATCGTCGCACGCTACCGGCCCGACGGTGCCTTGGATGTATCGTTCGACGGCGACGGCATCGCCGTCGCATCGTTCGGGGGGGTCCGCTCCACGTACGTCAGCAGCATCGTCGTACAGCCCGACCAGAAAATCGTCGTGGTGGGCACCGTGTACACTTCGACGTTAGATCCAAATTTTGCGGTCGCGCGTTTCAATCCTAACGGATCGCTCGACGCAACGTTTGGCCAGGCCGGCGTGGCCACCACGTCCTCCCTCGGTTCCCTCACGAGGGCTCGAGGAGTGGCTTTGCAGGAAGATGGCAAAATCGTGGTCGTCGGAATTATTGGAGCTAGTGCTGGAACTGCGCGCGGCGCAGTGGCACGTTTCACGTCGGAAGGTACTCTCGACGACTCGTTCCAGGGGGGAATCGCGAGCCCCACGCTGGGAACTCGCCGTCTTCCTGACTTAGGGGACGTCGTAATTCAACCCAGCGGACGAATCGTTGTGGCACCGACGATAGGACTTCTCGACGGTGGGCTTCCAGGAGCTTTCTTAGTTGGGCTTGACGCCTCGGGAGAGTTGGATCCGACGTTCGGCTCGCAAGGCAGCACCCCGTTCCCGGGCGATGTCAACCTAAAAGATATTGCGCTGCAAGCTGACGGACGCATCATTGCCGCCGGATGGCATGAATCTGTCGAATTCACCGCTGAATTCGCAGTCGCGCGCTACACGGTCGATGGCGAGTTGGATACTTCATTCGGCGACCACGGCCACGTGACGACTCCATTCAGCGCGGAATACCGCCGCGCGGGCGCGTACAGTGTCGCCGTGGGGCAAGAGAGGATTGTGGCCGTCGGCGTCGCGTCCTATTCAATCGAGTCGGGCGACGAAGTTTACAATGGGAGCAATTTCGCACTGGCACAATACAAGACCAATACGGCGGACAATACGGATGGCGCGCTGGACAGTTCCTTTGGGAACGGTGGGACACTGATACCGTTCACTGAGGCCCACGTCCAAGTTTACAAGATCGCGGAACAGAGTGACGGAAAGCTGGTGATAGCCAGCAGGAGTGGCCCCGCGCTCGCGCGATTGAACCGCGACGGCACGTTGGACATGACGTTCGGGCGCGGCGGGAAAGTGACGGTCGATACCGATCCGGTGTTGGATGACAGCACTCCTGGCATGATCACTTCGCTGGCGATTCAGCTGGATGACAAGATCCTCGTCGGCATCGAGGTGACCGCGTTTGACCCCAGCACTCCCTCCGGATTCCGCACTCGTACTCTCATCCTGCGCTACAACACCGACGGGTCGCTCGACGAGGCATTCGGCAACCACGGCGGAGCCATCGTGGATGCTCTCGGAATCGGTGTCCCGGCGATGGTCATCCAGAGCGATGGGAAGATCGTCGGCATCTACGGCGAAGCTTTCGGCCTCCCTTCCCAGCGTAATGTCCACCTCATCCGCTTGAATCCCAACGGCACGATCGACTCGAGCTTTGGCACGTCTGGTAAGACCGTTACGCCGATTCCGGGAAATGTCGCTGCCATTGTGTTCGACGCCGCGCGGCAGAACGACGACAAAATCGTGGTGGTCGGCGCGCGCGGGACGGGACAGGGGGCATCACAGTCGACCGAAAACATGATCCTGCGCTTCAACGCCAACGGGACCATCGACTCGCAGTTCGGCACGGCGGGCATGGTTTCACTGCGTGTCGAAGCGGGATTCTCCGAGGCGGCACGCGCGGTCAAAATCCAGCCCGATGGCAAGATCGTCGTCCTCGGCGACGCAGTCGGCTTCGGCGGGCCTCCGCACGGGCAATACACCAACCTCTTCCGCTTCAACCTCAATGGTTCGCTCGACACGACGTTCAATGGCACGGGCATCCGCACCACACCCATCGGGTTCGGTCCTGTTCGCGCATCGGGCCTCGCTCTCCAGGGGGATGGAAAGATCGTCACGACGGGCGGAGCCCAAATCGTCCCGCTTCCGTCCCCATCGGGCGTCTTCATCATGCGGCATAACTCCAATGGCACGTTGGACACGACCTTCGGATCGGGTCAGGGCGCGGTCTATCAGACCGACGCCTACTACAGTAGTTTCCACAACCCCGTGATCGTGCGCGGCAATGGAGAGATTGCCGTGGCCAGCCGGCGTCTCTTGAGCCTACCTCCGGATTGGGTGGAGGCGCCACGCAACATCCTCGAGGTCCGCAGCTATCTCGGCGCTGACGGCGTCAGCATGCCCGACACGAACAAGCCGCCGGTGGTGAAAAAGCCGCTGGTTCCGCAAGAGGCCTTCGAGCAAGCGCCGCTCCTCTACACGTTCGCGGCCGATACGTTCTTCGATCCCGACGGTCCCTCTGGCAGCCAACTGACTTATCGCGCGCATGGCGCAGGGGGGGATAGCACGCCGCTCCCCGGTTGGCTCGAGTTCGACGGCGCCACGCGCACCTTTTCGGGCACGCCCCCCGTGGGAAGTGCGGGCGTATTCTCCATCTTCGTCGTGGCGACCGATCCGGGCACGGTCGTCGATCCGGTTCCCCGATCGACGACCGCCTTGTTTACGATCACGGTCGCGAGCGCGTTGAATTTGCCGCCGATCGTGGTGAACCCGCTCGCGGCGATCGATCTCTTCGAGTCGACGGCGTTCCAATACGTGATTCCCGCGAGCACCTTTGTCGATCCCGACGCGCCGCCTGGTTCGCAGTTGACGTACGAAGCATTGGGACCCGACGACACCCCCGACACGCTTCCCGCCTGGGTCACCTTCGATCCCCTGACGCTCACCTTCTCGGGCACGCCGCCGTTGGGAAGCGTGGGAATCACGCTGTGGCAGGTCCGGGCGACCGACGCGGGATCGTTAACCGATCCCACCCCTCGATCGGCGATCGCGACCTTTACGGTCAACGTGCGAAGTGCTCCCAATCTCGCGCCCGTGGTCCAGGTACCGCTGGTTCCACAAACCCTGACCGAAGGGGTCTTCTTCTCCTACACCTTTGCGGCGAACACCTTCCTCGACCCCGACGCGCCTCCCGGATCGCAATTGACCTATCGAGCGGTCGGCTCGGACGGCACGACCGCGAGCCTGCCCGCTTGGATCGGCTTCGACACGGCGACGCGCACCTTCACGGGCACGCCTCCTCTGGGGAGCCACGGTCAGTTTTTGCTGGGCGTTCTAGCAACCGATGCCGGGACGCCTGGCGATCCCACGCCCAAGTCGGCGACCGGCTACTTTGAGGTGACGGTCATCGCCGCCGACAATCAACCCCCCGTGCTGAATTTTCCGCTGCCCGACAGGACGGTTCAGGCGGGAATTCCGTTCGGATATTCGATTCCGTTCGGAATTTTCGTCGATCCCGATTTCGACCCTCTGACTTACAGCATCGACGGTGAATTGCCCGACGGAGTCTCTTTCGACGGCGTCAATTTCAGCGGCACGATCACCACTCCGGGCGTGTACGAGATTACGGTGATCGCCAGCGACCCCGGTGGGTTCACGGCCTCTGACACGTTCCGCCTGATCGTGACCCCTGCTCTGCCGGCTGCCAACGTCGTCTGGGTCGACTTCCGCTTCTCGCTCTTTGGACCGGCAGATCCCGATGGTCCCAACGGTCCCGCCACGTTGTTCGGATACGATGCGTTCAACAATCTCCAGGCCGCCATGGACGCGGTGGCAGCAGGAGGCAGAATCTTCATTCGCCCCGGAACCTATTCGCTGGGCTCCGCGGGGGGCGGGGGCCCGGTCGCCTTCAGTCAGGACGCGAACCCGGTCGTCGTGTCGAATCGTGGCAAGGCGCTGACGCTCTCCGTGTTGTCCTCGTCCGTTGGCCCGCGTCGAGTGCATTTGAACTATGTCGGCTCCGGCCTGGAACTGGACCGTCACGCCACGCTGGAACTCGCTCTCGATAGTCCGACCAGTTACGATACGTTCGAGATCAGCGGGTTTCTGCGCCTGGTGGACAATCCACGCTTGCAACTGACCGGCGACTACGCGCCAAGCGCATTGCAGTCTGCCCTGCGGCTCGTTCTCGCGCTCGATACCAACGCCAAGTCCAACGGCGAACCATCCATGCTGGGTCAGTTCGTGGGCGCGGCCGAAGGGAGCCTCGTTTCCGTCAACACGCACCCGTTCGCCGCGCACTACGTTCAAGCTCCATTCGACGCCTCCCTGCCCGACGAGGTGCGACTCGAGGTCCCTCAAGTACATGTCAGCTTCACGAGCTCCATGATTTCCGAACGTGGTGGCGCGACCCAATTGGTCGTGACGCGCAACTGGTGGGATCGCCAGGCAAGCTTCACGTCGCTCTATTTCCAGGACGGCCCCGCCGGCGCGTCCGGGCCGCGGACGACACCGCCGCTCCCCGTGAGCATGTCCGTAGGACAGCGCGAGCAGGCGGTGAACATCAAGGCGATCGACAACAACCTGTTGGACGGCGATTTCGCGGCGGCCTATGGGGTCGCTTTCGCGGAATTCGGTCTCCACGCGACGGACATGCTGATGGTTGTGGATGATGAAATCGCCACGCTCTTCGTGAACAAAGCTCAGGACGCCCCGCTCTTTTTCGACGAACTGAACCAACGCTCGATGGTGAAGGACCTCGCGCTTCACTTCCCAGGCCACGTGAACGTAGGTCCCGGCGCCTTCGAGTTGATCCGAATTTCTGACGAGTTGGGCAACGCGGTGACCGAACAGGTGTCGTTGCTCAGCACGGCCTTCTTCGAGCCTGCGACGAACGAGACGATTGTCGATATCAGCTTTATCTTTGGCGCGGCGATTGAGGGGAACGGATCGCTCAAGGATGGCCGCTATCGGCTCGTCATCCACGGGTCGGCGATCACCGATAGCAATGGCCAGATGCTCGACGGCGATAAGAATGGAATGCCCGGCGGCGATTATGTGAACGAAACCATCTTCCGCCTCTTCGGCGACTCGGATGGAGACGGCGACGTCGACGCTCACGATTACAAGCGTTTTCGCGACTACGCCCAGAAGGTCAATCGCTTGCCACCTCCCGAACCTGGCGAACTTGGCGATTGGTATCGCTGGTACTTCGACTTCAACCCGGACTCCACCAGCGATTCGGAGGACGCCGCGGCCTTCACGATTCGATTTCAGAACACGAGAAAGATCTGAACAACGCCGAACAATCTCGCTGATGACACATCTCGCACGTGCTTCCACCGCGATTGATATCTAGAAGCCCAAAGGGGATGCGTGATCGCGTGCCCGTGTCGTCGGACTGGTCGAATACCGAGAGGAATCAACGAATGAGCGGAATCCAGCTTCGAGTTACCACCTGGGGTGTTTCTTTCGTGCTGAGCATGGTCGGCGCGAGTCACGCCGTGCGAGCGGAGCCGCTCTACTCTTACCGCTTCGACCAGGCGAGCTACACCGTGTCTCCCGGCGCCGCGTTCCCGGTGAGCGTCTACCTGCGCGAGACGTTCGACTCGGGCGATCCCACGCTGCTCGACACGGATGGGCTATTGACGGCCGGCGTGCGCGTGCGCTTCGACGTGCCGACGGTTCCGTCCGATCCGGCCCGCGTCGTCGCGCCCGGTGATATTTCGGCCAACCCAGCGTTCGACATGTCGCCTTTTATCGAACTGGTTCCCAACGCTTCGGCGGGCATTGGCGCCTCGGTCGACTTCTTCTCACCCGCGGTGACAGCCCTCACGGGGCCGGGCTTTCACGAGATCTGGCTCGGCACGTTCACCTTCTCCGCCGGCACGGTCGGCGGCGAGGTAACGCAGCTCGTGGCGACCGATCTCGACCTCACGACGGACGATATCCTGACCGAGAACAGCTTTCTGATTCTCGATCCATTCGTCGCCGATGGATTCGCCTACGTCACCGTGACGGTCCCCGAGCCCAGCGCCGGGATGATCGCCGCCGCCGGCGCCCTGATGCTTCTCGTGGCGGCGCACCGGCGGGGGGGCTGCTCCTGACCGAAGTTCAATACGAGACGGGGCGAACGGCGGGAGCCAGTTTCAGAACTGAATGGCACTTCCTGAGTTCGTTAACTGATTTACAACAATGAACTTCGTCGTGCTATCGTGATTGGCTTTCAACGAGTTGCTGTCGGAGCGTAAATCAGCGACGCCCGGCGAATCGTGGGGCGATCGTCGCATACTCTGAATCGTACACCCTCACCAACGCAAGCTGCCACCGCGGCGACAGCACAGCTTACACCTTTTGTCCTCTGAAGTTTAACGCTTCAGGAAGTGCCATTCGTTTCAGAACTTGCGTTTGCTAGCTGAACAGAGATTGTTTGGCGGTAATCAATGACGCTAGCATTCTGCGGTCGCTGTCAGACTCGTGTGCTATCGACTGGGTCGTGGGGCAGGCGCACGGCCGATGAGACGCACGGATACCTTCACAACCATCCAACTCGATAGCACGAGTATCGCGAAAGCGGACACACGTACCCCCCGCCAGAAGCTCGCAGGCTCGTAGCGGAATATGATCTCGCCTTGGCCCGCCGGCACTTGCACACCTCGCAGCGCATAGTCGGTGCGCAAGATCGGTGCCTCGCGCCCATCGACCCAGGCACGCCAGCCGGGATACCAGGTGTCGGCCAGCACGACGAGCCCGGGAAATTGCAGGTCGTAGGCAATCGCCACCTCATCAACATCTGCGCGCGTGATGCGGGCCTCGCCTTCCACTCGATTCGACTTCATCTCCGGCGGCCCATCGACGAACGCGACGTCGCGCGGCCTGAACTCGTGGCTACTCACCAGGCGCAACGTGGCATGGTCATCGCGTAGTGGAACGACATAACGTGGGACAAAGGTGCGTGGCAGGGCAGTCGAACGTTCGTAGACGGAATAATCTTGCGAGTCGGCGCCCGAGAGGACCAACGGAATCTCTTTAGGCAGCGTCCCGCGAAAGAGAAGATACCGCACCCCCAGCAGATCGTGGACGGGAGAGATCACCGGCGCGATGTGATGCATCGTGATCGCATGCAAGGTCCACGGACGATCGTGCCCCGATTGCTCGGGCTCCGTCCCCAGCAGCAACTCGACCACCCACCGGGGGTCGACGCCATCGTAGCCGCGGATGTCTTCGAGGCCGTACATCTGGTTCAGCATCGGCGAGAAGCATTGCTGCCCGCAGAGACGTCCCCAGGGCAACTCTTTCAATCGTGACAGGGACGGTATCGGGGAATAGTAAAGGCTCGGATCGGATTGCCGATTCACACCGTAGGCATTCCACAACATTTCGGTCCATAGGATGTAGGGCACCAGGTAGACAAGCAGTCGGGCTCGATTGCCCGCCATGCGCAAGGTCAACCAGCATGCGGCGACGAAGAAGCACAGTACCGCCGTGATGAGTTGGGTCTGCAAAAACCAGGTGGGCACGGGAAAGATTCCCAAGATCGGCGTCGAAGCATACGACGAAAACTCGATTGGCGGCGAAACCACACGAATGATGCTCGCCACAGCGAAAACCAGCGCAGCGAGGGGAGGCAACCACATCCACCGTCGCCAGCGAAACGCGCGGCGACCGAGCGTATCCAGACCGAGCACCCCCAGCGCCAGCAAAGCGAACGCCGTGAGAAAAATCATCCGATTGAAGGTGAAAATCCGCAAACCGGGAAGCTGCACCAATTGGCTAAAACCTGGAATCCCTAGCAACGCTGCCGCGCCGATCAGCGCGGCAAACAACCAGAACGACGATAAGGAAGTGCGATGTCGTGCCCGCCATCCCAAAGGCGCGAGGAGCAAGGCGGTCGTCAGCCCGGCGTACCCCGCAGCAGCACTTTCCTGCAGATAGCCCGGGAGCAGATAACGCTGGTCGGCCCGGGTCGAGCCGAACCAGTAGGGAGCGGCCAACTGCGGCAAGGCGGCCCAGCCCAGGGCAGGGCGTTCCGCGACGTTTTGTCCGCGCGCGGCCATGCGGTAACTGTGCTGCATGTACTCTTGCGTAGGCAGAATCTGCGGAGCGGCGAGACAGATTCCGACAGCCCAGGCCACACAGAGCGTCACGACTCGAAGCAGTGTGCGCCGATGCAGTATTCCTTCGAGTCGCGCGAGGGCGATCAGGTTCCACACGGCGTAGAGTCCGCTGGCCAGCAAGACCTGAGCGCCGTCGCCCAGGTGCCCCGACAACAGCACCAGCGTCGTGATGCACGCCAGACTGGGTCCGCTCCAGCCAGCGGGGCGACGAAGGACAGCATCGGTGGCCAAGAACATCCAAGGCAACCAGGTGACGACACCGCTGCTGCCAAACCCACACCACATGACAAGATAGCCGCAGATTGGGAAACACCACGCGCCGATCGCTGCCGGCCAGAAGCGGACGCGCAAGACTCGGCGAAAATAGAGATAGGCGCCAAGCCCCCCCACAAGTGCTCGGGAAAGCTGAATCCAGGCCAGCGACCTGGGCCCGGGCCAGAGGTAATCGATGACGCGCCACGGGGAAAAAACGGCCGACACGTTATTGGCCACGAAGGGAGCACCGGCAAAGTTATCAGGATCCCATAGCGGAATGCGGCCCGCGCGCATCTCGCGGCAGGAGCGGACGCGCATGACCTCGTCGACCAGGATCAAGTCGGCGTACGAGATGTCGATCGAAGGGGGCACGGAAGCCGCGAGGCTGGGGACGTGGCGCGCAAGCAACTCTAGTGGCAGGAGCAAGGTCTTGCCCGTCAGCGACGTGCCATAAAGCACGACCTGCGAGGCGAGAATTCCCGCCACGACACACCCAGCGCGCGCAGTCCGCCTGCCCAGCGACATTGTTGTGCTTGATTGAGAAGTGCGGCCAACCCAGTAAACGTCAGGAATCCGACGACATGCACGTGGCCAATACCCCCCTAACTTAGTCGCTCGCCAGCGCGGCTGCCAGCATTGGTTTTGTGCTGTGGCTGCGCGATCTGGCGGCCCGCCCGGCGGGACTGATGCCTCTCGACCTGCGCGGCTTGGACGAGGATTACTGGACGACGCAAAAACATTGCGTGCAATGCCGCTGGCAATACGGCCTGAACGTAACGCCGTCTGACACCACGAGTAACTGGAGTCTACACCGCGTTGGGAGAGGCGGCGCTAAGAACGCAAGAAGGAACCTCGTGCGAATTACCGGGGATGGTCTCCCCAGTAATCGCGAGTTTCGGACGACAGCGCGGAAGCGAAGAAGACAATCGAAAGTCGTCCACACAGAAGGGGTTCGGAAGAGTGGGCGGCACAGGACTCGAACCTGTGACTTCTACCGTGTGAGGATAGCGCTCTAACCAACTGAGCTAGCCGCCCGGCGTCGTGCTGTTTTGTTCCACGGGGCCGGTTCTGTCAAGGTGGCCCTGGCGAGGAACTGGCGAATGGGCTCGCCCGGCGACCCGGTTTCAAGCCGGTCGGGCATGCTGGGCAATGCGTAGGGGGAGACGGTGCTGGACAGGACTCTCTGCCGCTGGCGGAGTGGATGGCACAGCTCACGGCTGTCCAGAAATGGCTCGTGACAGAGTTGCCTTGCCGGCTCAACGCACCACCAGTGTGAACCAGAAAACGTCTCGCTTTGGCGGAATGGCATCTCGTATTCGCGCTATGCCAAAGCAGGCGTTGCGCCCGTCGAAGGGGACTGCCGATTCTGGTCGCAAGCTGGACTCGTCTGCCGTACAGGAGTAGTCTCGCCAGTAGAGAGGCACTTGGCGTGTGCGAGGTTCGCGGCCTGCCAGACGGCGGGAGACGGCCCGAGACTTCGCGCTCCGCAGGGAACAGACAGAAGGGGGTGCGACGATGGACTGGCTCTTCGAAGGGCTGTGGACGATTCTCATCGTTGGGGTGGTGATCGAGATCATCCTGGGGCTGATTCTGCTCAACACAGGACGGGCCGTTGTGCTCGTCGCCATGATCGGCGTGGCGGCACTGGTCGGCGTGGCCGCGATCGTGGAAAGGATTGTCGTCACCGATCGCGAGGCGGTGACCGGCGCCCTCCAAGGCGCCGCCGACGCGCTCGAAGCGAACGACATCGACGCGCTGTTCGCTTACGTCGGGCCCGAGGCCCAGGCGTTGCGCAGCCGCGCGCTGCAGGAACTGCCACGCTTCCGCATCAAGGAAGCGAAGGTGGGGGGGCTCAAGGTCACGGTAAACCGGGTGCATAACCCGCCGACGGCCCGCACCGAGCTGATCGGAACTTTCAAGGTCCAGGATAAAAAGCAACAGGTCCCCTACGAAAACTACGTGCAACGTTTCGCCATCCGCTGGCGCCAGGAGGGGGACCGCTGGCTGATGGTAGATTATGAGGAAGGCACACGGGGAGAATGAGCCGAGTGCTAGTCGCGCTGACGAAAACCGCCCATTTTCGTATCATGGCCACCGCTGGCTGACTAATAGCGAAGGTATTCACCAACCGCGAGAGTTCGCAATTGAGTGGCAAGTTTCTCATCACCGGAGCGCGGGGGCAATTAGGGGCGGAGTTGTGCGTGCAGCTTGGCGATCGCGCGGTGGGACTTGGGCATGCCGAGCTCGACATTGCCGATCGCAAGGCGGTGCTGCGCAAGGTGCGAGAATTACGGCCGGCCGTGGTGATCAATTCGGCCGCGTATACGAAGGTCGATCTCGCCGAGAAGGAGATCGACCAATGCCGAGCCATCAACGCCACGGCGGTAGGGTACCTGGCCGAAGCCTGCGCCGAGGTCGATGCGCATCTCGTTGAGATCAGCTCGGACTATGTCTTCGGCTCGGCCGATGCTCCGCGCGAGGCGCGCGTCGAAGGGGATCCCGTCTTGCCACAAGGGATCTATGCCAAGACCAAGCTCGAGGGAGACCTAGCGGCGGCGCGGTACGCGCGGCATACGATCGTGCGAACGTGTGGTCTGTATGGGCATCCCGATCCGGCGGCCAAGGCGCCGAACTTCGTCGACACGATGCTGCGACTGGGGCGCGAGCGCCCCTTGGTGCGCGTCGTCGGCGATCAGCATTGCACGCCGAGCTACGTGCGGCACGTTGCCCGGGCCGTGGTGTTTTTATCCGAAGAGGGGCACCGCGGTCTGTACCACGTGACGAACCGTGGCGCGACGACGTGGCACGACTTGGCTGCCGAGGTGTTTCGCCTGGCGAAGTTGCCGGTGAAGCTCGAACAGATTTCCACTGCCGAGTACGGGGCGCCGGCGCCCCGTCCTTCGTGGAGCGTGCTCGATACGTCGAAGTATCACGCGCTCGGTGGTCCGGTGATGCCGGAGTGGCGCGATGCCGTGGCAGAGTATCTGACAGCACGCGGAATGATCTAACCTCAGCGGGTATACGATGGCAATGGAACGAGTCGAGTTGGTGGATGAGGCAAGCGGTTCGCGGGCCGAGGTGCTCGTGGGACGCGGTTTCAATTGTTATCGCTTCATCCCGCAGGTTGACGGACGCGAGGTCGACGTGTTGTGGTCGGTACCTGGCTTCGAAAAGGGGGAAGGACGTGGGTCGGGGAGTGGTATCCCGCTGCTGTTTCCGTTTCCTGGCAGGATCGGCGGAGCGAAGTACGAATTCGGCGGCAAGACGTATCAGCTCGAGGCGAATCATGGCACTACGGCGATCCACGGCTTTGTGCTCGAGCGTCCCTGGCAGTTGGTCGAACAGACGGCCAGCCGCGCCAAAGCCACGTTTCATGCCCAGCTCGCGGATCCGAAGCTCCTCGAACTGTGGCCGGCCGATTTCAAGATCAGCGTGACCTATCAGGTGCAAGGTAGGCGGCTGGCGAGCACGATCGAGATCGAGAATCCCGACCAACAGCCGCTGCCGTTCGGCTTCGGCACGCATCCCTACTTTCGCGTACCGCTAGGGGAAGAGGGAGATGCCGCACGGTGCAAGATCACGGTGCCGGCCGCGAGTTATTGGGAGCTGGCCGATATGCTCCCCACCGGTCGCAAGCTGCCGGTCGATGACTCGCGGGCACTAGCTGGTGGCAAGGCATTCGCCGAAACGAAGCTGGACGACGTGCTCGATGACTTGCAGTTCGGGAAGGACGGCATGGCCCTGACCAGGATCGAGGACACCGGGAGCGGGCGGAGCATGCGCATGTCGTTCGATCGCGGCTTCCGGGCGTGCGTGGTCTACAACCCGCCGCATCGCGAGGCGATCTGTATCGAACCTTACACGTGCGTGCCCGACCCGTTCGTGCTGAGCGAACGCGGATTGGATGTGGGGCTGCGCGTGCTCGGGCCGGGAGAACGATTTGTCGGCGAGATCCTGATTGAGGTGGTGTGAAGGGGGGGCTCGTGCAGATGGTGAAGCACTAAAAAAGCCCCACGTGGCACTCGGCCGCGTGGGGCTTTTTATTTCTGCTGGTGAATCGCGTTGAGCTGCACAGGCCAGCGGCCTGTGCCACTTTTCGCTTCTGTTCCACGCCAGCTTGCCATCAAACCTGCCGGCTTACTCTTCCTTGCCGCCGGGGAGTTCACCCTTCTTGATCAGGTCGCCGAAGGTGGGCGACTTCTCGTCGGCGGGATTGCTGGGCTTGCCGGCGACTTCATCGAGCGCCTTCTGGATCTTCTCGACGTTCTTGGCGTCTTCTTTCTTGTCGAGCAATTCGGCCAGGGCGTCGCCGTAGGCGTTGCGCATCTTCTTATCTTTGCCCTTGTGGCAGACGTTGCACTTCACCTCTTCGACCAAGGCGACGAACTGCACGTCGACCGCGTCGGTGCTGTCCTTCTTGACGTACTTGGTGTCGAATTCCTTCTTGAAGGGTGGGATCGCATGCGCCGTGTCGGCACACAGATGGGTGAGCACCGCCAGGACGATCGCCCCGGCGAGTGCGGCCAAACTTACCTTTCTCATACGACGATCTCCTGACCAGGTGCGAGGGTTTTTCGCCGAGCAAACAGCGCGCGAACTCCTCGCCACAAAGGCTGAGGCAAGTCGCGGTGTCCTGCCGGTCCTGTTCCGCGCGTCGGGTTTGGGGGCCCTACGAACTCGGCCAGGAAGCCATCATGGGGGGACAGCCAGGCCCGGTCCGTTGCATCATGCGCGCGGTCGTCGACCGACATTTCCAGCGAAAGCGAATACGAACGTAGTTAAACCGTCGCGTGAGACAATGTCAACTAAAAGGGCTCACGCGGAGACGGGGAGGAAAGAAGAGGCGCGGAGACATCATCAGACACAAGCTGTTTTACAGAAGGCACTTACGAACAATCACAGGCATTCCCAGGAACGTCTGGTGCCGATGGGTTCTTCTCCGCGTCTCCTCCTTCCTCCGCGGCTCCCCGCGAGCCCTTTCACGGCATTAGAAATCGATTTTGATCTTCCGGATCTCGTCGAGGGCTTTGTTGATCTCGGCGTCGATATCGAGGTCGTCCGGATCGGCCGGCGGACTCTCCTTGGCGTCGCCACCCCTCTTTTCCCAGTTCAGCCCCTCGGTGAAGATGGTGAACCGGCTACCGGCCCCCTCCGGCTTGATCATGATCGTCAGGGTCGCGGCGCCTCGCTTGCGTTTCAGAATGGCGGACTTCGGCGTCACGAGATCGCTGCCCTCTTTTTGCCACCCCTTGGCCTGTAGGCTGCTCGTCATCTCGGTGGCCGCGGCTGGTACTTTGGCTGGGCATTTGAAGGTGAACTGCTCGACGAGCTGCTTGTATTGCGTGTCCGTCGCCCCTTTGGGCAAAACCACATCGTAGACGCTCAACTTGGGAACGCTCGGCTTGGGTTGGGCCGGCTTCTCAGTCGGCACGCTGGGCGCCGGCGTGTCGGCCGGTTTCGCAGGGGCATCGGTCTTGGCGAGCCCCTTGAGAGTCTCCGCGGGAAGCGGCGCGGCGAACTGAAGGTCGACCTCCCACGTTTCGCCAAAGAACTCCTGTTCGCCGTCGGTACTCACTTGACCGCGAAGGTTTCCGCCTGCGGTGTCAAATTCGACCATGTTGATGCTGCCGATGGAACTGAACCCGCGTTTCTCGTGCGCCACGTGCGAGACCTCGCAACCGAAAATGCCACCGGTCAGATGACAGCGCAGAATCAGCGCATTGCCGAAATCGCCAAAGCTGGCGGCAATCCAGGGGTTTTTCTTCTTCGAGTGATCCTTTTCGCTGAAGAGGATGAGGACCGCCTCTTCAGCGTTGAAGGGCTCGGTCGGAAAGATGGTGATGTACGCGAGCCTGGCAGGTTTTCCATTGCCCAGGAACGTGCCGGTCACTGTCGGCTTGACTGGCCCAGGGGGCGCCGCGGGCTTTTCGGGTGCGGCCGTCACGCCATAGGGAACATCGAACGAGAGATTGATGTTCTTCGGAAAATCTCCCCGCTCGACGAGCGTGACCAAGCCCTTGGCGCGATTGTCGACCAGCTTGAGCTCGGCCTTCATCTCGGGGCTGCGCGTCGTGAACGAAGTGTTCGGACCGCGACCAACGCAACAACGGATCTCCCCCTGTTCGTCGAAGACCGCCTTCAAGTAGTTCTGGCGAATCTCCGGATCGTTGTTGTCTTCGGCATCCTTGTCGCGCACCTTCGCCAGCGCATCGGCCGGCAGCTTTTGCATCGTGGCGAGCACGATGGTCCGTTTCTCGCCGTACGAATCGCCAGGAACCGCGATGATATTGGCGAAAACCGTTTTCTTACCACCAACGGTCATCACGGCCTGATTGGCGGCTAGCAGCGGCTGCGTCAGGAATGCGGTCAGCAGCAAGAGCGATGCCAAGGCCACCGTGAGCGAGCGAGGGAAACTGGTAGTCACGCGAGATCCTCTGCTGATTTTCCAGGCGAAAAATCGGAATGCACGAACGTCCACGAATTCACGAAACAGTTTATCGCCGGTTGAGAAACTATGGAAAGCGCGGACCGACGAGAATTGTTACCGGGCGGTACCGCATCGCGATGCGGTACCCTGGCGCCAAGCACCTCGATTGCAACCACCACGCACCACGGCAGCGTTAGTCCCAGCGAAGGTGAGGGTCGAGGGCATCACGGAGCCCATCCCCCAGCAGGTTGAAGCCGATCACCGACAGAGAAATGGCCAACCCCGGGGCCAGGGCCGGCCACAGACTGGTGCGGAGATTGTTCTTGGCAGCGGTGAGCATGTTGCCCCACTCGGGCACGCTGATTTCGCCGGCGATGCCCAGGAACGACAGCCCGGCTACTTCGAGAATCGCCGTACCCAGCCCCAGCGTGGCCAGGACCACCAGCGGATTGACGAGGGACGGAAAGATGGCACGCACCAGGATGTAGCCTGGCGTGGCGCCGGCGGCTCGGGCAGCGACGACAAAGTCCGCCTCGCGCACGCCGAGAGTTGTTGCCCGAATCTGCCGGCAGAAGACGGGGATGTTAATCGTGCCGACAGCGATCATCACGGCGATCCAGCCCGGCTCGAGCGCCACCACCACCAACAGCGCCACCAGCAGACTGGGAAACGACAGAATCACATCGACCGCGCGCATGATGAGTGCGTCGATCTTGCCGCCGGCGTAGCCTGCGATCGCGCCGAGGGGCGCTCCGATCGAGATGGCCACGGTGATCGAGACGAGCCCCGCCACGAACGAAAGTCTCGCCCCATAGATGACGCGGCTCAGGTTGTCTCGCCCCACGGAATCGGTTCCCAGCGGATGCTGCCAGGAGGGACTGAGCAGTTGATCGGCCACGAGCCGCTCGGGGTTGTACGGCGCGAGGAGCGGCGCCGCGACGGCGCAGACGACGAGCAGCATGACGAGCGCCGCGCCTACCCAAGCCGATCGGCTGCGGCGCAAGCGACGCCAGGCGCGCTGCCAGGGAGATTCGTGCCTGGTAGGTTCATCCATGCGTGGCTTCTCCCAAACGAACGCGTGGATCGAGGAAGGCGAAGAGCGCATCGACGGCGAGATTCGTCGCCACGAAGACAGTTGCCACGAGCAGCGTGCCCCCCTGCACGGCGTTATAATCGCTGTGCTGCACGGCCTGGACAATATATCGCCCCAGCCCCGGCCAGTTGAAAACGCTCTCGGTCAGCACCGCGCCGGAAAGGAGCTGCCCGAACTGCAAGCCGCCGATATTCACCACCGGCAGGGCCGCGTTCGGAAAGGCATGTCGCAGCACGACGCGCCAGGGTGGATTGCCTTTGGCCCGGGCCGTGCGGACGAAATCGGCCGAGAGGATCTCGAGCATGCTGCTGCGTGTGATGCGGGCGATGTACGCCATCGGAATCGTGCTCAGCGCGAGCGCCGGCAGGCAGAGATGCGCGAGCGACGCCCCCAGCACATCCCCACGTCCGCGGAGTAGACTTTCGACCGCGATGAATTCCGTCGCACGGTCGAAGACGGTGCCGGGAGGAAGTCGCCAGCTTGGGGGCATCTGCGGAAAGACATAGAGCAGGCAGAGCCCAAGAAAAAACACCGGCACGCTCACCCCCAAGAGCGACACCGTCATGCAGAGATAGTCGGGCGTGCGATTGCGCCACACGGCGGCCGAGATGCCGGCGACGATGCCAAGCGGAACGGCCAAGGCAATGGCCGCCAGTGTCAGCTCGACCGTGGCGGGAAAAGTGCGACGCAGCCCCTCGGCCACACTTTCGGGATAGAAGAAGGAATCGCCCAACTCACCGCGTAACAGTCCTTGTAGAAAGCGACCAAGCTGCACGTAGAGGGGCTGGTCCCAACCTTGCCGGGCCATTTCCTCGGCGACCTGCTCGGGCACGGCATGCTGACCGAAGCGTGCCAACACGGGATTGTTGGGCACGACGCGAATCGCCAGAAAGACGAGCACCAGTGCGACAAGCGTCGTCGGAATGGCGAGCGCCGCTCGTCGCGCCAGGTACTGCAACACAGCTCGGCGTCCTTACGGAAGAAAGGGGCTTTATGGACTGGCGGCGGATTTTTCGTCTACGAGACGCACGTGGCGCAGGCGGACGAGCCCCGTGGGATGGAGCACGTAGTCTTTCACGCGCGACCGCTCGGCGACGGCGATGTTCGTGTGGACCAAGGGGACCAACGGCGCGTCGGCAAAAATCAATTCCTGCGTCTGACGGTAAAGCGCTTCGCGGCGTTCGCGGTCGAGCTCTTGCTTGCCGGCCAAGAGTAGCCGATGCACCTCGGGATTGCGATAGCGGCTGATGTTATTGCCCCCCGAGTCGTTGATGTTGTCGGGATCGAGCAGGGCATAGAGGAAGTTGTCGGGATCGGCATTGTCGGAGCTCCACCCGGCCAGAGCCAATTGATGCTCGCCCCGGCTGAGCCGCTGAAAATGCTGACTGATCTCGTTGACCACAATGCGTGCCTCGATGCCGATCTCGCGGAGCGATTCCTTGATGAAGACGGCCGTCTCGAGCGGCTGCTGCATGTAGGGACGCGCGGAGCCCATGACGAACAGGTCGAGCTTCAAGGGTAGCTCGAAGCCCCGCTCGGCCTGGGCCTCGGCCAGTAACTGCCGGGCCAGAGCGACATCGTGGGGCCGATCGTGAATTTGATCGTTCCAGGCCCACATGTCTCGCGGGACGGGATTCACGGCCGGCGTGGCGCGGCCGGCATAGGCCACTTCGATCAGCCGCTTTTTGTCGATGGCGTGCGCGATCGCCTGGCGCACCTGGGGATGGTCGAGCGGGGGTTTGTCATTCTGCATCGAGAGATAAGCAACGTTCATGCCGGTCGCCTCTTCGACCTGTACGCCTGGCACGTGCGACATCGTGGCAAGATCGGCCGGCGGCAGATGATCGACCATGTGGACGTCCCCTCGTTCGAGTTGCCGGGCGGCGACGGCGCTCTCGAGAATCGGGACGAAGACGACGCGCTGCACGCTGGGCGGGCCACCCCAGTAATCTTCGTTTGCCTCGAGCACGAGCTCTTGATCGCGCGTCCAGCGACTAAAGCGAAACGGCCCGGTCCCGATCGGATGCGTGCCAAAGCGCTTGCCGTATTGCTTCACTGCCGTGGGGCTGACAATGCTGGCCGGAAACATGGCCAGATTCGCCTCGAAGACGGCGCTGGGACGCGCCAACTCGAACTCGACCGTGTGCGGATCGATCGCGCGCACCGCCACGATGTCGCGGTAGTCGGGCCGATAGGGAATCATCGACGAATGTACGTCGGGATGATCGTCTTGAATCAATCGGTTGAAGGTGAAGACGACCGCGTCGGCATCGAATGGAGTTCCGTCGTGAAAACGTACTCCCTCGCGGAGGTGAAACGTCCAGCGCAGCCCATCCTCGCTCGTCTCCCAACGCGTGGCCAGACCGGGCACACGCTCGGTCGTGTGTTCGTCGTACTCGATGAGCGTATCAAAGACGTTGACGATCGGCTTCACGCTCTCGCCGATATCGGTATGAATCGGATCGAGCTGATCGGCCTCGCCGCCGCGGGCGTAGACGAGCGTGTCGGGGGGCTGCGCCACGCGCGCACAACCCGCGATAGCGCAACAGGCAGCGAGCGCAAGTGAAAGGCAGATGATTTGCAGTCGCCAGCAGGGAGATGGTCGGACCTTCATGGTCACTTGATGGGGCAGGGGACCGCGTGTCGGTGGGGTGGGTCGTTCCTAATTCGCGTTCAGAATCGCGCCGTTGGGATACTACTACAGCATGCCAGTCAAGGCAGCTCACGAACCGCTACGTGCTTCCCCGGATGGGCCGTTGGTCGAAAGAGAGCGGGGAGCGGGAGGCAGGAGTGGCAATTGCGACGCGTCGAAGCCAGCGTCGCGCCCATCGGTTGCGCCGCCTCGTGCCGGCGTGATCGCGACTCCATAATCGGAAGGCTGGTGCGTGTGGATGGGCCGATCGGCGCTGGGCAAGTCCTTCCAGCCGACGCGGGCCCAGAAGCCGCGCCAGGTGGGCTCCGTCGTCTGTTGCGGAGCACCTTGCGGACCGACACCGGTAATGCGGCGGCGGATGCCGAAGCCTTCATAGAAATTGCCGTCGCCGGTGAGCACGAGCTGGTTGCGAATCACCGACACCGGTGCCACGCCTACTTGATCGAGCAGCACGGCATCGGCGGCTGCCAGCAAAATACAATCGGTACAGGTAATGGTCGTCGACAAGGCGTGAGGGCTGTCCTTGGTCGCCGTGAGCAAACAGAGACCGTCGCGGGCCACGCCGGTCAGGTGCCGTAGCGAGATTTCGACCTTCGTGCCCGTCGGAGGGGCGTCGGGGAGACTGCCGAGCTCGAGAAACCGCTCGGTCGTGGCGAGCAGCCCGTTGTCCCAATCGACGTCCAGTGACGGCGGCACGTCGGCCCGAAGGAAGGTCGCCTCGCCGCGAGCGATACAGTTCTGCAATTGGATACCGATGGGCGTCGACGACGTTTCGCCCGTCGAGCCCATGATGCTGTCGAGCGCGGGCGGTCCCACTTCGAGGAAGGAGACGCCCGCGTGATACGCGGATTCAGGATCGGCCGCGTTGCGAATGGTGAGCGAGCAGCGCTCGAGGCGGACGAGCTCGGCTTGCTCGATCTTGATCAAGCTCCAAGCGTCGGCCGGAACCATGCGCGGCAGGTCGAGCTCGAGCGCGATGCCGAAGAGCGCGAGCCGGCGTCCATGGACGGCGATCATCGCGCGAGGATACTTGAGCGGATCGAGCTCATCGGGGGCAAAGTTCACGACCGGCTGAAAACCTTCGCCCGCACGAATCGTGAGTCGCAGGTTGTGCAGGGCGATCGGTTCTTCGACGCGACGTCCGTTGTAGCGCAGCTCGACGATATCGCCGCTACGTGCGGCGGCACAGGCCGCAGCCAGCGTGTCGAAGCGGCGACCGCCATTTTTCGACTCTTCGCCGACGACGAGCACCGCCGGCCCACTCGAAGTGGAACCACTCGTGGCGGTCGAGGGCGAAACGGGGGCCACTTCGGCCGGCAAGGTGGTGGGAACGCTATTCGTGGCGAGATCGGTAGCACTCAGCGAACCATCGAGCGGCGTGGCGACGGTCGCTTTGGCCGATATCTCTGGCGGCCCCAGTGCATCGGTCACGGGCAGGTTGGTACCCCCTTCGGCCAACACGGGGTGATCGACGGGCAGATTCGTCGACTCGCTGGTGGTGACCGTCGTCGAGTTGTCGGCGGATGTCGCAGGGGGCGCATCGTTCGATGCCGTTGCGGTCTCGGGCGGTGTACGCACCGGCGCGGCCGAGGCGTTTTCACCAGTGGCGGTATCCGGCGGCGAAGAGTCCAGGCTACCTGCCAGCTCGGAATCGATGGCCGAGTCGGTGGCGATGGCCGGTGCGCGGCGCGTGGTGGAAGGGGGCGCCGTGCCGATCGGCAAGAAGTAGACCGCCGCGACCACCACGCCGAGCAGAATCGTCGGTACCAGCCACGGAAGATGTTGCTCGAGCTGGAATCCGCGCGCAGTCTCGGGCGGGGTGAAGACGTAATTCGTCGTGCTGGTCGGCAGGTCGAGATCGTTCGCCAGGCGCAGGAGATCGGCGACCAGCTCGCTGGGCGATTGATAGCGCCGCGCGGGATCTTTGGCCAGCATACGCGCGAGAATGCGCGCCAGCTCGGGGGGCACGTCAGGGTTCAGCTCGCGCGGATCGGGGGGGGCATCCCCCTGGTGCTGCAAGAGCTTCTGCAGCACGGTTCCTTCGGGGAAGGGGGGGCGGCCCGTCAGCATGTAGTACAGCGTGCAGCCGAGTGAATAGATGTCGCTGCGGACGTCGGCCACGCGGGGATCGCGCGCCTGCTCGGGCGAGATGTAGTCGAACGTGCCGAGCGTGACGCCGCTGGCCGTGAGATCGTCTTGCGATTGCGATACCTGGTGCAGGCGAGCGAGCCCCATGTCGACCAGCTTCGCGCGGCCGCTGTCGGTGATCAGTACGTTCGAAGGCTTGATATCGCGATGGACTACCTCGCGGGCACTGGCGTGGGCCAAGGCATCGGCGATCTGCAACGTGAAGCTGACAATCTCGGCGAGCGTGAGCTGCCCCCGCCGCTCGATCAGATCGCGCAGGTTCTGCCCCTGGATGTACTCGAAGGCGATGTAATGCAGGCCCTGATCCTCGCCCACGTAGTACGCGCGAGCGATATTTTCATGGTCGAGCCGGGCGGCCGATTGGGCCTCGTTGTGGAAACGGCGGACCGTTTCGTCGTCGGCCGCATGTTCGGAGGAGAGGATCTTGATGGCGACCGTGCGGTGGAGCCGCGTGTCGAGGGCGCGAAACACGGCCCCCATGCCCCCGCCGCCGACAAACTCCTGGAGTTCGAAGTGGTCAAGCCGCATCCCTTCGAGCGACTTGCCCAAATCGGAAGGGCGCAGGGGAAGTTCGTTGGCTGGGCCGGCGAGGGGGGGATTCTTCGAGATCACCGTCGGCTGATCGAAACGCACCTGCGAGGGAAAAGGGGTCTCGCCCGACGTGGAGATGTTCGGCGGCGTGGACCCGTTTTCGGTCGACGGCGGCGAGGTCGACTCGGCCGGGGTCTCGGCGGGCGCAGCGGGAAGCGACTTCTCGCGCCGAGAGACGGTGGTGGAGTCGGAATCGCTCATTCGATCCTCGTGGCTCCCTCTTGGAACCGCATGTTGGCGGCGCCTGTTGCGCTCGTAAAACCGGCGTGCGTCGACCTCATGTCGCACTACGTTGCGTGGGCTGGCGGGAAGAATACCCGGCGCCGCGCCCTGGCGGCTAATCGCCTGACAAGTCGAGAAGGGGGGCTCGCCCGCGGCTCGAATTCAGCCAGCCGGCGAACCCTTCGATTTTAGTCGTGTCTTGGAGGAGGGTCAACCAAAACCATCGACCGCTACTACACTTACGATTCTGCCTGGCCAAGGGGTGCGATTCGCCAGACCGGGCTACAATGCCGTCTTGCAGCGTCACGCGAATCCAATAAGATGGCACCTGTCGCTCGCGGGCAGTCGAAACGCAAGTTCCCGCCTGGCTTCGAGAAGCGACGTTCGCCCCACGGAGCTCTGCCCGCGCGGCGCGAACACAATCAGGAGAGGTGGCTGAGTGGCCGAAAGCGCGGGTTTGCTAAATCCGTGAACGGGTAACCGTTCCGCAGGTTCGAATCCTGTCCTCTCCGCTCATTTTGAGTTTTGGGCATCGCAAGTGCTTTTGAAATCTTGGTTTGCGATGGCGCCATTCTTGAGATTCCTTTCTTTATGCTAAATCGGTTTCTACCGATTCTCGTTTCAACGCATCTCTTCTCGCTCGAATCGGGGCTGGCCGAGCGTCGCCTATCCAATCGCTGCATCACAGCTCGTGATGCGTCACTCGCGATGCGCGTGTAATGGCGCATGATCTCGGCATCCCACGTGGCCAACCCACTCGCGCAGATGGCCTCAGGAATCCCTTGAATCAGCGCATGCGAAATGAAATCGACAAAGGCGGTTCGCTTGGCGCAACGCAAGCGGCAGGTTCACTGTTGCGCTAATTCATTGGGGGGCGCGCAGTCCTTTATCGAGGAGTGGCACTACGAGGACGAGTTCAACCTGGTCGTCCGGCACATTGACCGGGCGGCGCGCCACACGGCGTATCTCCGCGATGCCGCCGGCAACGTGCGGGAAGTGCGGCAGGCGATCGGGAATCTCGACGACATGCACCTGCCCGCCGTCGACGACCTGACGACGAGCTACACCTACACCAGCAGCGGCGCCGCCGGCCTGCTCGACACGCGGACCGATCCCGACGGCCGCGTCACCGACGTCGACTACCTGGGCGCGACGGGCTTGGTGAGCGCGATCACCTTGGGGGCGGGGAGCGAGGTGGCCGGCACGCGGCAGTTCTTCTACGACGCAGAGACGCGGGTCATGACGCACAGCCTGGACGAGCTGGGGCGTCGCACCGATTACGTCTACGACGCGCTCGACCGCCTGACCGAGTGGTGGGAGCCCGACCCCGATCCGACGGCGCACGGCGACGCGGACCGCCCGGTGTGGGTCTACGACTACTGCGCCTGCGGCCGCCTCACGTCGATCCTCGATCCGGAATACACGATCACGAGCTACCGCTTCCATCCGCAGCGCGGCTGGCTCAGCGAAGCCAAAATCCTCGGCTCCGACCTCGAGACCTACCGGCAGGAGTTTTATGGCTACGACGCCACGGGCCGACTGACGAGCGTCACCACCGGACTGGGGCAGGAGACGAGCTACCTCTACGACGACGCGGGGCGGCTGGTGAAGTTGACGCTCCCCGATCCGGATGGCGCGGGGGGCGCCGCGCGTCCCGCGTGGGAATATTTTTACGACGACGCGAACCTGCTGATCGCGGTGCGGGACCCGCTTGCGCGGCAGACCGATTACCATTACGACAACCTCTTCCGCCTGGAACGGGTGGAGCTGCCCGCCGTCGGCGGCGTGCGGCCCGAGTGGAACTATGCGTACTGGGATGACGGCGCCGTTTACTCGATCACCGACCCGGAAGGGGGGACGACGCTCCTGATCCCGGACGAGGCGGGGCGGCTGCAACGGGTCGAGCTGGACGCTTCCTTGTCGACGCCCAACGTCACGCTGGCGCAGTACGCCTACGACGGGGCGGGGAACCTGCGTTTCGCGACCGACGAACTGGGGCGCGTGACCGAGCGGGTCTACGACGCGCGGGGCCGGCTCGCGGAGTTGCTTGAGCCCGACCCGGACGGCGCCGGCAGCCTGCCGCGGCCGGTGATTGCGTTTACTTACGACGCGGTCGGCAATTTGAAAACCCTGACCGATCCGAACCAGAACACGACCGAGTGGTTTTACGACGGCCTCGACCGGCCGATCGAGGAGGTGAACGAGCTGGGCGCGAGTCGCTTTTATGCGTACGACCTGCTGGGGCGCGTCACGAAGTTCACCGACCGGCTCGAGCGCGTGACGGAATATGAATACAATCCCCTCTCGCAGGTCACCAGCGAGATCTGGAAAAACGCGCTCGGCGCGACCGTCCGCACGATCGAGTCGACTTACAACGCCGCGGCGCTGTTGGAAACAATCTACGACAGCGGGAGCCTCTCTTACGAGTTCGCCTACGACGGGCTCGACCGGCTGAGCTACAGCAGCTCGTTCGGCGGCGGCTTGCCCTTCACCGTCCTGGAAAATTCTTACGACGCGCTGGGCCAGCGCACCGAACTGAAGGTCTATCGGAACTTCACGCTCGACCACACCAACGCCTACGAATACGACGCGCTCGGCCGGATGACGAACCTCGCGCAGACGGGCGCCACGGTGGCCGCCAAGTCGGTCGGTTTTACTTATCTCAAGGACGGCCGGCTCGACACGCTCGCCCGCTCGAACGGCGTCACGAGCGATTTTACCTACAACGACCGCGGGCAGCTCACCTCGCTCGTCCACGCGGGGGTCGGCGCCGGCTCGATCTCGCACGCCTACACCTACCAGGGACCCCGCGTCCAGACCTACACGAACGTGCATGGCACGGTGACGTACGGTTATGACAATCTCGACCAGTTGAAAAGCGCCAACTGGCCCGGCAGCGCCAACGATGAGAATTACTCGTACGACGAGGCCGGCAACCGCACACTCGACGGCGCGTCATCCTATACCGTCGGCGTGAACAATCGGCTCGTCTCCGACGGAGTCTATCGCTACGGCTACGACGCCGAAGGGAATCGCACGTCGCGCTACGTCGATGCCGATTCGAGCGGCACGCTGAACGCAGGTGACACCGATGTCACCTTGTACGACTACGATCACAGAAACCGGCTGGCCAAGGTCACCCATAAGCCGTCGTTCGGCGCGGCCAACGATCGAGTCATCAGCTATCTCTACGATCCCTTCGATCGCCGCATCGGCCGCGATTTAGACGCCGACGGGAACGGGACCATCGATCGGCGCGAGCGCTGGGTCAACGACGGCAGCGAAGCGATCCTGGAGTTCGTCGATCCCGATGGAACGGGCCCGGCCGCCATGGCGCTCTCCAAGCGCTTCCTCAACGGCCCCGCCGTCGATCAGATCCTCGCGCAAGAGGATTTATCCAAATCGATCAATGCCGCCGACCGCGTCCTCTGGCACCTTTCGGACAGCCAGGGGACCGTGCGCGATCTCGTCGACAATACGGGCGACCTCGTCGAACGCTACAGGTACGACGCCTTCGGCGAGTTGATCGTTATCACGGACGCAACGGGAATCATTGTCGCCACACAGCCCAGAACCAACTTTCTCTACAACGGCATGTGGCGCGACCCGGAGACGGGGTTCTACGCCACGATGACCCGCTGGTACGACCCCAGAACAGGCCGCTGGATCCACGAAGACTGGATCGGCTTCCGCGGCGGAGACTACAATCTACATCGCTACGTTGAAAACAGTCCGACGAATGCCACCGATCCGAGCGGCCTTGCGCCGTGGAAAATGCCAGATGGTGATGGAGACTACACCATTCCCCCTCGCAATACTGGTGGACCGGTAGATACAAAGCCAACACGTCCACCAGTACAAGCGATTACCAATCCTCAATACGGTGATTATCCATGGTTTTTCAAGCCAGCTGGCAAGCCACCAGCAGCCGTTGAAGAGGAGTGCGGAAAGATCAATCCCGTCATCATCGGTCAGCGAGACATGGGTAAATCTCAGGGCATCGGCGGGGGCCAGACAATTAAAGTAACCGATATTCCCGATGATTTTCTGGTTGGTTCTCAGGGGGCAGGGCCGTGTATCATTATGATTATTAGTGTTCCAGTCCGGGATAAACCAGGAAATCGCGACGTAATCGTTTCACATTGCTACGCTGCCGATAATCCTTTTAAGTCGCTGGAAGCGATTGGGGGATTTCCAGTAGGATGTCATGCGGCAGTGGCAGGGGGGGATGGGAGCAGGGAGTCTAACACCGAGTTGCTGCTGGTGCTTACGGCACTTCAGTCGCAGGGAGCGATTATCGATGGATATTTTAGTGGAAGCGGTCTTTGGGTCGATAATCGCGGAAATTACCATACCTACGAGAGCGATGTCAAAAAAACCAAGTAGCAATTTGCGTTATAACGCTTGCCAAGGTCGATACACTACGCGCGCTGGCCACTCGTTGTGGATGTTCCTGCTAGTCGTGATTGCACTGTCATTGTTTGTGGTATTAGCGGCTAAGTTTTGGAGGATGCACCACTTTCGAGCGGCAGTTCAAAGCGTTCGATCGAAGCTAGAACCAATCTATTTCTCCACTCCCGCGGAGTTTGAGGCTCTAGCATGGCAGGAAGCTGTTGGGTTGACGCAAACAGCTTTTCTGAACAACGTTGGATACGAAAGCACTTCACTTAGTTCCGTCGAAGAACTGTCACATACACTCAGCGAAACCGATGATCCAGAACAAGTGCTTTTTACGATTTGGCGGTTTATCGAGTCCAGAGGAGATGTAAGTGCTGACTATGTGAACAAGTGGAAACCCGAGTTTCTCAGATATCTCGAGCGAGCACGCTCCAATCCACAGGGCCTCAGGTGGGTGCCGAACAACGAAATCGATGGCAGCAGGAACGCGATGGCCCTGAGATTTCCGTCACTGACGTCACCAGCCACGAGTACGCGGATTGTCGCGGCCGGTGACTGCGTTTACTTATGACGCGGTCGGGAATTTGAAAACGCTGACCGATCCCAACCAGAACGTGACCGAGTGGTTTTACGACGGGCTCGACCGGCCGATCGAGGAGCGGAACGAGCTCGGAGCGAGCCGCTTCTACGCCTACGACCGGCTGGGGCGCGTGACGACATTCACCGACCGGCTGGAGCGGGTGACGCAGTACCAGTACAATCCCCTCTCGCAGGTCACGAGCGAGGTCTGGAAGGAGGTCTCGGGCACGACGGTGCGCACGATCGGCTACCATTACAACGCCGCGGCGCTGCTCGAGACGGTCATCGACTCGCAGGGCATGGCCTACCAGTACGTCTACGACGGCCTCGATCGGATCGACTACACGAACATGGTCGGCGGCGGTCTCCCCTTCATGACCCTCGACGCGGGCTACGACGCGCTCGGCAACCGCACCTCGCTGAGCGCTTACGCCAGCTTCACGCTCGACCATACCAACACCTACGAGTAAGACCCGCTCGGCCGGATGACGAGCATCGAGCAGACGGGCGCGACCGTGGCCACGAAGTCGGTCGAGTTCAGCTACTTGAAAGATGGCCGGCTCGACACGCTCGTCCGCTCGAACGGCGTCACGAGCGATTTCAACTACAACGACCGCGGGCAGCTCACCTCGCTCGTCCACGCGGGGGTCGGCGCCGGCTCGATCTCACATGCCTACACCTACCAGGGACCCCGCGTCGCCACCTATACCAACGTCCACGGCACCGTCACCTACGGCTACGATCACCTCGACCAGTTGAAAAGCGCGAATTGGCCCGGCAGCGCGAACGACGAGAATTACTCGTACGACGACGCGGGAAATCGCACGCTCGACGGCGCGTTATCCTATACCGTCGGCGTGAACAATCGGTTGTTGTCCGACGGCACGTACACTTACCAGTACGATGCCGAAGGGAACTTGACGCAGCGGTATGTCGACGTGGATGCCAGCGGCACGCTGAACAGTGGCGACACCGATGTCACGCTCTACGACTATGACCATAAAAATCGTTTGGCGAAGGTTACTCATAAGCCCAGCTTCAGCGCGGCCAACGACCAGGTCATCAGCTATCTCTATGATCACTTCGACCGGCGGATCGGGCGCGACCTGGACGCCGACGGGAACGGCACCATCGATCGCCGAGAGCGCTGGGTCAACGACGGCAGCGAGGCCATCCTGGAGTTCCTCGACCCGGACGGCGACGGACCGGCCGCCATGGCACTCTCCAAAAGGTTCTTAAACGGCCCGGCCGTCGATCAGATCCTCGCGCAAGAGGATTTATCCAAATCGATCAGCGCCGCCGACCGCGTCCTGTGGCACCTTTCGGACAGCCAGGGGACCGTACGCGACTTGGTGGACAACACCGGCGATCTCGTCGAGCACTACCGGTATGACGCCTTCGGCGAGTTGATCGAGATCCGGGACGGCGCCAACAACGTCGTCACCACACAGCCCAAGACGAACTTATTGTACAACGGCATGTGGAGAGATCCGGAGACGGGCGACCTGCACGCCCGCCATCGCGTCTACGATCCCGCCACCGGCCGCTGGAAGCAGGAGGATCCTCAACCCGATGACGTGAATCTGTATCGCTACGTGGGCAACAGCCCGACAGGCTACATTGACCCCGACGGGCTAGCCAGATTGCCAGTGAACGGCGGCCATTGGGACGGCGCCCCCGGCAACTCAAACTGGATTCCGGATCAATCGATCCCACTTCCTGACGGCGGCGTGGCTGAGAGCGTTCCCTTTCGCGATGGCTATCCTGATTTCAGTGGATGGTGCGAAGCTGAGGTGGAGATCTCAATGACTGGTCATAACAGACGTGATAAGAGACTGGCTCGCGATCAAATGCGCATTCTAACAGGAGATCCAAAGTGGAAGCCTAGAGACGGGTATTTATGGCATCACGATGCTCTTACCGGCAAGATGCAACTTGTTCCGAGCGGCCTCAACGACATTGTACATGAAGGTGCCGCGTGCCTTGTGCGCCAAGGACTGCCGGCGAGAATCAATCTCCGTCCATCGAGCGGTTTGAAGTGTGTGACGGGGACTGTGGATATTATCGGGACCATAGAAAACGTGCGCGACGGCGTTGATAGAATCCGGGGTGGTGTGACCTGGGGACCATACACCTTCAAAGACAGAGGCGGAACTTATGTTTATGAACAGATGGGAGAAGGTTTCGCTTACCGAGGTACAGACAAGGTGTACATCTGCGGGCCGAGAGAAGGCGAGCGGGAGATGACATTCAACGCTTGGGCACGACTCAAAGTCCTCTGGAAAAGCCTCTTCGATCGCCCCGCGACAGGCAGGCCCGTGTTCGGCGAGGATTGGCAATGAAAGTCGACAGCAATCCCAGCATCGAAGGAATTCCGTTTCGTTAGCGCCCCCTCGGTGTTTAATATATGCTTACTTTAATTGCCATAGCCACTATATTTAATATGTGCATTATGCCGCCAATTTCCTTTGCCCCAGGCACAGAGTCGCTAATAGACAGCTATCAACCGGTTTCCGACAAGGACATTCGTGATTTTGAACAAAAGATCGGTTTTACACTTCCAGAAGACTATCGTGCATTCTTACTCCAGCGCAACGGTGGTTGGTTTTGCCATGATGAGGTTTGTCCATTAAAGGATCCCCGCGGATACCAGGGAGAGAAACTAATTGATCTCGATAGCTTGGATAGCCTAAGCACCGACAATGTTGGTTTGGAATACAGACGAAACAATTACGGAGGACAATTACCACCAGATATGCTAGTCATTGGCACGGCGGCTATGGGAGACGGACTGGTTGTACCATTGACTGGCAAACGCCGCGGTGCCGTCTTGCTTTTTGATCACGAAGGTTCCGGTGAGTGGAATGAGCGGCTGTACTTGATCGCAGATTCTTTCGAAACCTTCATGCACTCGATTAAATCGCAGCCGGAGGTCACGGAAGCCCTGCCGCTTTTTCAGGCAGCGCAGACGGCGGATTTCGTGGCCCTTGAACGGCTGCTTCAAGCAGGCGAGTCCCTCGAAACCCGCAACGAGCGCGGAGAAACTCCATTAATGTGCGCCGCTGGATGGCGTCAGCCCCGTGTTGTGGAGTTCCTGCTTAAACGTGGCGCGGACATGCATGCTCAAGACATCTCAAGCAAGACAGTATTGATTCACGCCGCAAGAGGAGGTTCCGTCGATTGCGTAGGGCTGGTTCTGGAAGCTGGAGCCAATATCAACAGTCAGGATGAAGATGGCCAGTCAGCGCTGACAAGGGCAATCGGAAGTCTTTACACGCGAGCGGCGTTGTACTTGATCGAACATGGTGCGGATGTCCATGTCCGCGACAAATCAGGAAAAACGACCTTGATCCACGCCGCCAAATGGAACTTATCAGGCTTGTCGCGACGACTGTTGGAAGCCGGAGTCGATGTCAATGCACAAGACAAGGAAGGAGAATCAGCGCTCACAGCATCCATCAGGCCTTCTGGTGGCAACGTTACTTCAATCTACCTGATCGAACAAGGTGCGGACATTCATGTGCAAACCAAACGCGGCGAGACCCCCCTGTCGATGGCCAAGTACGCCAATCTGAAAGAATTGCTCAAGCAGCGTTTGAATGAATCGCGATGATCCGCCCGGGACAAATCACAAATCGATGCTTTCCCAGAGTGCGAAAGCATTTCGGAATTTACTGAATCCGATTACCCTCGATAAATCCGAATAATGAACGGACAGATTAATATTCTTGAAGTCGGATTGTTCGCAATTTACTTCGTTCTACTCGTCGTAATTGCCAATTCGGCCGGAGATTACATCGCTTCAAAAGCGATGCGTGTGAGCCTTGGATTTGTATTTCTGACTATAGGGATCTGTATATGGCCGTTTCTTCGAAGATATCCAGTGCGCTGGTTCTTCGCGATTCTCGCTGGCCGGACACGTCGCTAGATGTAACCAACCAACAGTGTTCCAGACGACCAATTCGGACAATCTCGACATGCTCTACATCTACGACTTATTAGGGGATCTCACGTCGGTCCTCGATCCGGAATACACGATCACGAGCTACCGCTTCCATCCGCAGCGCGGCTGGCTCAGCGAAGCCAAAATCCTCGGCTCCGACCTCGAGACCTACCCGCCCGCGACGGTCGCCGTCTCGCCTATCTCGAGGTGGGAGATCCGCTCGGTCCGCTGGTGATTCACAACCACGGCGGCCCCAGCAGTCGCCTCGAGGCCCGCCTCTTCGCCGACGTAGCCACGCGGCATGGCCTGCGGTTTCTATGCGTCGACCGGCCCGGTTATGGACAATCGAGTCCGCAGCGAACGCCCGCCCATGCCTCTTGGGCCGACGACCTGACGACGATCGCCGATACGCTCGGCTACCGCGAATTCGGCGTCACCGGTTGGTCGGGGGGAGGTCCGTCGGCCCTCGCGGCCGCCGCGTATATCGATCCGGCGCGATTGCGTCACGTGACCTGCATCTCCGGTGGCAACTACGGAACGTTCGGCGACAACTGGGCCGCCGATCAGCTTTCCAAGATCGATGCCCTGGGGGCTTGCTCGCCTTGCACTTCGAGCCCGGTTTCCGTCTCATGTATGCCACGCTCGGCATCACGGCCGAACATTTTCGCAAGACCTATCTCGATCAACTGCGCAAGGCGGTCAGCGACTACGATCGACAGATCTTGCTGCAACCGGGGGTCGAGGCCGCCTTCAGCGACGCGAGCGCCGAGTGCTTTGCGCAAGGGAGCGATGGGCTGGTCCGCGACGCGGAGCTCGACTATCGGCACTGGGCCTTCGATGTGACGCAGATCGAACGACCCATTCACCTGTGGCAGGGGACCGAGGATCGACTGGTGCCCTTTTCCATTAACCAGCAAATCGCTGCCCGCATGCCCGGCGCCGTGTGGCATCCCGTCGCAGACGCCGGCCATTTCGTGGCCCTCGGAGCCGCAGACGAGATACTGGCCATTGCGGCCGAAGAGTTGCGGTCTCCTGCACGGTGAGAGATAAGGACAGGTCGACGAACGCACAGGTATCCCCCGATCAGGCGTGAAAACATGAAGCCCGTTCTTGCTGCCACACTTGCCCTGGCCATGCTCTGTCTTTTGCCGCCCGGTAGCCGTGGCGCGGATCCACCTCCTCGCGATCTCTCAGCTCTGCTCGCTCCCGTCGTCCAGCAGAATAACGTACCCGGCATAGCGGCTGCCGTGGTGCGCCGCGGCGAAATAGTCGCCCTGGGCGTGGCGGGTGTGCGGACGCGCGGCAAACCCGAACTGGTGGAGACGGCCGATGCGTTTCACATCGGCTCCGACACCAAGGCGATGACCGCCCTGCTCTGCGGCATCCTGGTCGAGGAAGGCAAGCTGTCGTGGGATCAAACCCTGCTCGAGACCTTTCCCGAATTGAAGAAGGAAATGCAGGTGCAGTACCAGCAGGTCACGCTCGAGCAACTCCTCACGCATCGCAGCGGAGCCCCGGGCGATCTCACGAAGTATGCACTTTGGAACAAGCTCTGGCAGTTCAAGGGCACCCCCACCAGAGCGCGCCGTATGCTTCTCGAATCAGTCGTGTCGAAGCCGCCGGAGGCCCCGCCCGGCGAGAAGTACATCTATTCGAATGCCGGCTATACAATCGCCGGTCATATGGCCGAGCAGCTCACGGGCAAGGCATGGGAAGATCTCATGCGCGAAAAGATCTTCAATCCACTCGGCATGACCACGGCCGGCTTTGGCGCCCCGGGCACCCGTGCGAAGAACGATCAGCCGCGCGGCCATCAGGCCAATGGCTCGCCGGTCGAGCCCGGTCCTGGGGCCGACAACCCACCGACCATCGGTCCCGCAGGCACCGTCCACTGTTCGATCGTCGACTGGGCCAAGTTCGTCGCGGCAAATCTTCCTTCGGCAAAGCACAAGCTCGTTTCGAGCGAAACGCTCGCCCGGCTCCACACGCCAGCGCCGGGCGAGCCCGAGTACGCCATGGGCTGGATCGTTGCGCGTGGCCAACCCTGGGCCGGTGGTCCCGCCCTGATGCATGCCGGCAGCAATACGATGTGGTATGCCGTGGCGTGGCTGGCGCCGGAGAAGGACTTCGCCGTTCTCGTCGCCTGCAATCAGGCCAACGACAAGGCTACGAACGACGCCGTCGTTGCCCTCATCACCGATCATTTCAAGAATGCCCCGAGATAAGACGACGGTCGCAACGTTTCGTCGCGGTAAGGGGCAACCCGAGGGGGCGAAGTGAGACGAAAATCGCATGGACGGACTCTTCCGCTTTTCCACCGCCGTCAGACGTGACGCTGCGGTTGACGCTTGGATGCTCGACCACGCGGGGCCCCTGGGTGCAATCGCCGAACACTGGTTCGACGTGCTGCGCGCCTGCGGCGACGATATGCGCGAACTGCTACACGATGGCCATCCGACCGCCTGCGTCGAGGACGTAGCGTTCGCCTACGTGAACGCCTTTACGGCGCACGTCAACGTGGGATTCTTTCGCGGGGCGGAGCTCGCCGACCCCGATGGCCTGCTCACGGGGGCCGGCAAGTACATGCGGCACGTCAAGCTGCGACCCGGCCACCAGGTCAATCCCCAGGCACTCCAGCGACTGATCCAGTCGGCCTACCACGACATGCAGCGACGGCTTGCGGCGGAATGATTCTTACGAATTCCTGCCCAGCGAGCCCAGATTGGGCAGACTTTATCGGACCCCAAGCCTCGAGCTTCGCCAACCAAGGACAGTCAGCAATCGCCCCTGTCCACTGCCCGCTAACTACTGCCCCCCGCCCAGTCCCCCGCGAAAAAATTCTCCCTTTGGTTTAGAATGGTGGACCTGGGGTACCGGGCTGTCTGCCGGGCGTGCCGCCGGCGTGATTCACAGCCCATCGGTCCCGGGCAACAAGTGTCCCTGCTCGCCACCGCCAGGGGGGAGAGCTAGCGAAATACGGCCTTGCCCGCCGCGTGCGCAGCACCGGCTCATCCGCGAGCGGGCGGTACCTGGAATTCAATCGAGATCAAAGACGTCGTCACGCCGGCAGGCCTGAAGGGTCGCCACGGGCGCGAAGTCGATAACGCGAGGAAGCAGATTCGCATGGGAAGAATATTCGAGAAGCGCAAAGAGTCGATCTTCAAGACGGCAGCTCAGAAGTCGAAGCTCTATTCCAAGTACGGCAAGCAGCTCTACATGGCCGCCAAGAATGGCGTGCCCGACCCCGATGCCAATCCCGCCCTGCGGGCCATGGTCGACAAGGCCAAGCGCGAACAGATTCCCAGCCATGTGATCGAGAAGGCGATCCAGAAGGCGGCCGGCGCGGGGGGCGAGGACTTTCAGCCCGCGCGCTACGAGGGATTCGGGCCCGGCGGCGCGCTGGTGATCGTCGATTGCCTGACCGACAACAACCAGCGCACCATCTCCGAGGTGCGCAGTTGCTTCTCGAAGACCGGCTCGAAGCTGGCCGCCAACGGCTCGGTCGCCATGTCGTTCGATCACGTCGCGGTTCTCTCCTTCAAGGGAGACAACGAGGAACAGGTGCTCGAGGCGCTGCTCAATGCCGACGTCGACGTTGAAGAGGTCGAATGCAAGGATGGCTACGTGACGATCTTCGCCCCCCCGAGCGAGTTCTACAAGGCAAAGACCGCCCTGCTCGCCGCCTTCTCCGACGTCGAGCTGGAGACGCAAGAGATTACCTTCCTGCCGCAGTCCAGCACCACGCTCAGCGCCGAAGATCAGCCGCTGTTCGACAAGTTCATCAACATGCTGAACGACTGCGAAGACGTGCAGGATATCTATCACAACGTGGTGACGTCGAGTTAGTACCCCGGCGAAGTAATTTATCGTCGAGGTTCACCACCGGATATTGCAGCTAGGCAGCGACCTGCGCAGCCGCTCGATCCCCTCGTTGCTGAATTTCGTGTCGTACAGGGCAAGTTGCTTCAACTTGGTCAGCGTCGAAAGGGTGGGAATGGAGTCGTCACCGATATCGGTGCCAGACAGATCGAGCACTTCGATCGAGGGAATGTTTTCCAGCCCATCCCCGTTGAATGCCGCTTCATAGAGATTCAGTCCGCGCAACTTCGGCATGTGCGGCAGCCGAATATAAGATTCGACTCCATCCTCACCGTCGGTTTCGTGGTCTGCTTCATCGACGTAAGCAAAGCACATGTCGAGCGCCTCGAGCTGCCGTAATCGCTCAAGCGCCTGTAATTGTCGGTCGGAAACATTGCCCATGATACGCACTACTTTGAGGCGTCGCAGTGTTGCAACCTGTTCCAAGTTAATACCGCTCGCGTCGATGCTAATCACTCGGTCAAACGATGCGAATGGCCAATCGCCGATAAGTACACGCAGCCAAGATGGTCCGCTTGGTTGCCATCGAACCCGTTGAGCGATTGGGCCCCATGTTACATCTGGAATATGGGTGCTTTCGACGGTTCGCAAGGTGTTTTGCTCCGCCAAGTGTTGCGATCGATGGTACGCCAAGACGGTGGCTATCGCAGAGAGAACACCGACGATGAGCAGCAGGTCGCGGATGCGGAACTGAACAAGTCGCTCACGCCTCCCTCGCCACCGTTCGAATAGCAATGCTGCGGCGGAGGCTGCTATCAGTCCGATTGCCACGTCGGCGATGAGGTACAGCAAGCTAAAGTGGCGAACGCCCTCGAAAACGTTCCAGGTCGACAGCCACCAGAAAGGCGGGCCACTTAGCGTTACCGTTTCTCGCCACAGGTACGTGAAAGGCCAGCCATGTTCCGCGTGTTCGTAATACTCGAAGTGCGGACCATATTTTCCATCTTGGAAGATATCGGGACCGACGAGGATTTGACCGGGTAGGTTGAGGAACAAAACCACGCCGACGGCGATGACAAGAAAAACGAACGATGAGCGGTGCCACTTGCAACGTAAAAGCGATTTTCGCGGAGTTGTAGGTTCTGTCATGGAGTCTGCTCACCAAAGTAACCGCAGTGGTCGGACGGTTACCAGGCACTATACGCCAGCCGAAACAACTGTCCCAGGCGTGGTCACGATATTTGGTTCCTGCGCGGCCAGCCGCCGACGGAACTTCACGTGTCGCCGGCGCGTCCATTCCACCAGTGGTCGCCACGTTGCCGCCGTCAGTTGATTTCGTATCAGCAGGTGCCAGAGGCGATTCGAACGCTTGTACAAGTACGACATCGCCAGATACGGCAGAACGGCCCGTACGTCGCGCGGCCGACGCGACCAGATCGAGCGGTGCGAGAACAAACGCTCGTAGCACCACGCGTATCCTTCCGCCAGTTCCTCTTCACTCAGATGGCGCGGGCGGAACACGACGTGCGCCGTGTCGTACAGCGACCAGTTCTTGTGCAGCAAGCGACCCTCGCGTTCCATCGTGTCGAACAGCGGCGTGCCTGGGTAAGGCGTCAGGATGTGGAACGTGGCACACTCCAGCCGGTTTTGCTCGATCCAGTCGACCGTCCGCGCAAAGACGTCCGGACGGTCGTGATCGAAGCCCAGCACGAAGCTGCCGTTCACCTGAATGCCGTGGTCGTGCAGCAGGGCCACGCGTCGCGCATAGTCGGCCGCCTGCGGACTCTTCTTACGCGCGTCGGCGATGTTCGCGTCACTGAGCGACTCGAAGCCGACGAAAACGCCCGTGCAGCCCGCCAGCGCCATCTCGCGCACGATTGTGGGATCATCGGTCACGTCGATCGAGACCGCGGCGCTCCAGATCTTGTCCAACGGGCGCAGCGCTTGGCACAGCTCGCGCAGATATTCGGGCCGCGAGCCCAGGTTATTGTCGACGAACACCGCGTACGGCTGATCGTCCGCCTCGAACTCATGGACGATCTGTTCCACGTCTCGCATCAGGTAGGGCATGTGCAGCCCCTCGGTCGCCAGGTAGCAGAACCCGCAACGGTTGTGGCAGCCGCGCGTGGCGATCAGGCTGGTCGTCGTCAGAAAGCTTCGCCGCGGCAGCAGATCGCGGCGCGGGGCGGGATCGTCGCGGTAAGGTCGTCGATAATCGCCGCGATAAAGTTTTTGCAGGCGACCGGCGGCCACATCGTCGAGAATGCGCCCCCACAACTGCACCCCTTCGCTCAGGGCCAGAGCGTCGGCGTGCGGCGTCGCCTCGTCGGGGCATGACAACACGTGCAAGCCACCGAGCACCACCTTCGCGCCGCGCGCCCGATACCACGCCGCCAGCTCATAAGCACGTTCGGCGAAGGTCAGGTGAACGGTGATCCCCACCACCTCCGGAAATGGATCGCAGGGGGGCGGGCCAGCCAGCAGATTCTCGTCCCAATACTCGACGCGCCAATCGCGGGGCGTGCTCGCCGCGATGCTCGTCAGCGCCAGGCTCGGCGTCAGCACGTGCTTGCCAAAGCTCGCGTGCGGATCCTTGGGGTAGAACGGATTCAGCAGCAGGGCAAACCTCGGCTCCGGCGGCGGGGTTACGCCCCACGCGTCGAGCCGCGGCGCCTCTCGCATTTCTCGCGGGATCCATCGCGTACGCATGGCGGCTCCTTGCTTTGTTATGCAAAGTATGTGCTCAAAAAATTTTCGTCCCTCACGCGGGCGACCATCCCATGCCGGGGCGCTTGGCGGCTGCCGCGGTCTGGGCGGCGTCGGCTACCACGCGTTCCAGTTCGGCCAGGTAGGCGGCGAATTCCGCCTGCCCCCGGTCCGTCATGCGGCACCAGGTTTGTCGCCGTTCTCCCGACTGGCCCTTCTCGACGGAGATCAATCCCGCTTCGCGCAGCACTTCGAGATGGCGATTCAAGTTCCCATCCGTCAGATCGCAGAGAACTTTCAAGTCGTTGAACGACAGGCCATCGGCGTGCGACACGAGTGACGTCATGATGCCGAGCCGGGCCTTTTCGTGGATGGGACGCTGCAGCCCTTCGTAGGCGTAGCGCCCCGACCTCCGCTCGCTCGGCTGCGGAGCTTTATTCGATCGGGCCATGGTTTCGCTCCAGGGTGAAGTACAGCACCGCGGCCGTCGCCAGTTGCCCCATGCCGTAAGGAGACAAACTATCACCATTGCCCGCGGCGGTAATCAGAAACGTGCCTGCCAGCAGATAGAACGCGCCGATCAGCAGGCTGGGACGCGGCAGGTTGCGCCACGAGGCGAAGATGCCCAGGCTGAAAAACGTGGCCCACAGCCCGGGTAGCAACGGTGCGGTCTCGCGCGAGAACCGCAAGATCGCCAGCGTCACGAGCGCCCCGGCCAACACGCACGGCCCGAATTTTTCGAGCGCCTGGATGATGCCGTGCCGCACGAGCTTCGAGTCGGTCGTCCGGTAACGCTCGAACAACTGCAGCAACACGAGCGCCACGCTAACGGCGGCTACGCCGACCCACAACATCGTGTACTCGACGAGGTTCTGTCCTGGATCTGGGATCCACGTAGCCTGGGCCACTGCCGCCATCAGACCTAGTACACCCGTTACCGCCACCGGCAAGGCTCGATAGCCACGAAACACCGTCGCCTCGGTCATCTGCGCGCGGATCTCACCGATCTGCGCGAGCGCCTCCTGCAGCGACGGCGTGATGAGCTGCTCCGACATGGTTGGCTCCCGGCAAAAACGAAGGCCAGCGATCCGACAGTCGACGGCGTGCTTTGTAGTGCAAAGTGAGTCTCGCGTCAAGCAAATGGTCTTGCGCACTTTTCAACTCTGGCCAGCCGGCCCCGGTAATCCCTGCGCTAGCGAAGCGAAATCCCCTGTCACAAAACGGAGCCCCCAGGCGTCCTTGCTACAGACCCGGCGGAGGCCGCGACTGGCAGTCAACAAGCCGTCCTGCTCGCTCGCAAGCCACGAGGAGAACATCATGTTGCGCAAGTCGCTATGGTTGCCGATCGGCCTACTGCTGGTGGCTGGTGGAACCACCTTCGCTCATCGACACACAGACGGCGAAGCGGTGAAAGTCCTTTCCTCGCACGAGATCGAGGAGCGGTTTGATGGTAAACCATCGGCCGTCACGGTCGTCGAAGTCACAATCGAACCCGGCCAGGCTGGCCTGCCCCATCGACATCCCGGCCCCGGTTTCGTCTACGTGCTCGAGGGAGAATACGAATTGGGCATCGACGACCAGCCCACGAAGATCTTCCACGCGGGCGAAACCTTCTATGAGCCCACGGGGTGCCTGCACCGTGTGTCACGCAATCCGAGCAGCAAGAGTCGGACGCGCCTCATCGCCGTCGTCGTTCATCCGCGCGATGCCAAGGAGGTGGCCATTCCCGAACACGAGAATCCGCCCGGCCGCGCTGGCAAACACTGACGCCACGGTAGAATGAATCCCGGTGATAAATCCCCGGAGTTACTCCGCCATGAGTTGCAATCTCGAAGCATTGCGTCCGCGGATGATGTCGGTGGCTTACCGCATGCTGGGCAGCGTCGCCGATGCCGAAGATGCCGTACAAGATGCCTTCCTGCGGTTGCAAACGGCCGCGGACGTCACGTCGCCCGAGGGCTTTCTCGTGCGCACGACGACGCGCCGCTGTCTCGATCAATTGCGCGCCTGCAAACGTCGCAAAAAGTACGTCGGCCCCTGGGTTCCCGAACCGATCGATACTACGAGTGCCCTCCAACAAGATCTGGCCGAGTCGCTCAGCCAGGGCTTTCTGTTGATGTTGGAACGCCTCACTCCGAACGAGCGGGCCGCTTTCCTGTTGCGTACGGTCTTCGATTACGAATACGCCGAGATCGCCGACATCCTGGGCAAGTCCGAGCAGCACGTGCGGCAAATTGTCAGCCGGGCAAAAGCGCACCTGCTGAACGAGAAAACTCGCTATCAACCCTCGCCCCAGGAGGCCCGCGGTTTGGCCGAGCGCTTCGTAGCCGCCTGCCGCGCCGGCGACGTGAAGCAGGTCGAGCAATTGTTTGCCGACGAGGCCGAGGTTTACTCCGATGGCGGCGGCAAGACGTACGCCGCTCGAACGGTCATTCGCGGACGCAGCCGTGCCGCGCGCTTCATGGCCGGCGTGTTGCACAAGAAGTGGCGCGACGATGACATGCGTCCGGCGACCGTCAACGGAAAGCCAGGTGTCGTCTTCACGCGTCATGGCGTCGTAGTACACGTCGTGTCGTTGCGAATCGAGCAAGGCGTGAAGGCGGTCTACATCACGGTCAACCCCGATAAGCTCGCCCGTTGGTCGACCACCAGCATCGACTAGACGACGCACAAGTCGCAGCGGCGATGGAAGACGATCTGCCGATTTACATTCTCTCTCTGTATCGGATCGCGGCGAGTTGCCGGCAACGCCTGCCGCAACAACACCTTAACCCATTCGCACTTCCTCCAGTTCAGGGGCTGCCTGGTCGGGGCAGTCCGAGAAAGGTCAACCATGAGAATCGTCGTTATCGGCGGCAGTGGCCTGATTGGCAAAAAGCTCTGCCAGCAACTTCGCGATCGGGGGCACGACGTGCTGGCGGCATCTCCATCTTCAGGCGTCAACACGATCACGTGCGAGGGGCTCGGCGAGGCACTGGCCGGCGCGCAGGTGGTGGTCGACGTGGCAAATTCACCCTCGTTCGAAGACAAGGCTGTGCTCGAGTTCTTCGAGACGTCGGGGCGCCATCTGCTGGTCTTCGAAGTCCTCGCGCGTGTGCAACACCACGTGGCGCTCTCGGTCGTCGGCACCGATCGTCTGCTGGCTAGTGGATATTTCCGCGCCAAGCTGGCCCAGGAGAACCTCATCAAGGCTGCTGGCATTCCCTACACGATCGTGCGCGCAACGCAGTTTTTCGAGTTCGTCGGCGCGATTGCCGAATCGTCCGCCAACGGACAGTCGGTGCGTCTTCCTTCGGCCTCGATGCAGCCGATCGTCTCCGACGACGTCGTGGCCGTGTTGGCCGATGTCGCCACGGCGGCGCCGCGCAACGCGACGATCGACATCGCCGGACCCGAGAAGATCGCCATGGACGAGTTGGTGCGACAATGGTTCCGCGCCAAGCACGATCCGCGCGAAGTCGTGACCGATACGCGGGCGGGCTACTTCGGCACGCCCGTGGACGATCAGAGTCTCGTCCCGACGGACGAAGCTCGCCTGGGGGCCACGCGCTTCGCCGACTGGCTCGGACGCTCGCAGGTGCAATGTGCGCCGTAAAGCTGTGGGGCCAGCGATGGATGGAACGCGGATGCTGTTCGTGTACTCCTCCGACAAAATCGCGAAAAAATGCCCTCCAATCGGGCAAAAGTTTGTCGCGATCCGGCGGTGTGACTACAATCGCACCGCCGGAGGTCAGTAATATCGTTCGCCATCATCCGTCTAGTGCGCTGTTGTTCTTCGCCTTCGTGTTCGCTTGCGAAGCGTCCGGTGAAGAGATGTCCATCCCGCAGCCGGCAGTGCCCGTGCCGATGGCCCATGTGCCGGCGGGTAGCCTGTTGGTGTGTGGCGGTGGCACGTTACCCGATCAGATTCTTGCCCACTTCGTCGAACTTGCCGGTGGTAGCGAGGGACGCTTGGTGGTTATCCCCACGGCCGGCAGCGACCGCGATGTCGACGCGGAAGCCGAGATTCTGCGCCATTGGGTCGATCGCGGTTTGAAGAGCGTTTCGCTGCTACATACCCGCGATTCCCGCCAGGCCGACACTCCGGAATTCGTCGCTCCCTTGAGCGAAGCCACGGCCGTCTGGATCCGCGGTGGTCAGCAATCGCGTCTGGCCGAAACCTACCTGGGGACGGCGACCGAACGGGCCATCGTCGATTTGTTTCACCGGGGCGGTGTCGTCGGGGGGACCTCGGCCGGCGCCGCGATTCAATCGCGCGTCATGATTCAATCTGGCCGTGCCGTTCCCAAACTGGCGACCGGGCTCGACCTGCTCCCCGACTCGATCGTCGATCAGCATTTCTCGCAGCGCGATCGATTTGGCCGCCTGCTGCACGCCGTGCGCGAACATCCCGGCCGCGTCGGTGTCGGCATCGACGAAACCACGGCCATCGTCTTTCGGCGCGGCGAATGCCGCGTCCTGGGGGGCGCCTCGGTCACGGTCGTGTCGGCCAAGACAGGTCCCGACGCCGTTGCCGTGCAGAAATACCGCGCCGGCGATTCCTTTAGCTTGCTCGGAGAGTAGACACCCCCGACCGTGGCAACGCTCCTCCCGTTGCCGAGCGATAAGAGTCCCTTTTCACCTACGCTCGTAAGTCACCCATTCGGACTCGTCGCGTCTGCCTTCTCCCCAGTCGTCACGGCTCAAGCCGACTGGTTGTTGCGAGGAAATCGCTCGACGAACCGCTGCTCTGCCTCCGCGTCGCCGATCACGATCAGTTCTGCCCCTGTCGGCAAAGGTTCGTGGCCGGCGGGATTGATATCCATCTGGCCGTCGTGAACCACGGCGATCACGTTGCAGCCCGTCGACTCGCGAACCTGCGATTCGGCCAGCGAGCGACCGGCCATGCCGCGTGGAATCGGCAGGCGGAACACATTCAGGCCCTCGGCCAGCAAGAGCGTATCCATGCGTTGCAGCAGGTTGAAGAGAATGTTCGCGCCGATCGACGCGTACGACAGCACGAAGTCCGCGCCCGCCCGATGGAGCGTCGAGATATTGCGCTCGACCGTGGCTCGACCGAGGATCTGGATGTCGGGCCGCAGCTTGCGGCAGTAGATCGTGAGGTAGACATTCATATCGTCGTCGTGGGTGGTGACGACGACAGCCGAGGCCTCTAGGATGCCCGCCCGCTGTAAGACCTCGATCTCGGCCGCGTCCCCCAGCACGGAGTTTTCCAGCAATCGCACGCGCTCGGGAGACCGCTCGACGATGCGAAAATCGATCCCTTCCGTCTCGAGCGTCTTGGCCGTGGCCCTTCCGACCCGGCCACCGCCGATGATGACCACATGCCCCAGGGTCGGCTTGTAGATGCAGAACAACTCGTCGTAGTTGTTCAATTGTGCTCGCGAGCCGGCCAGCACCAGCACGGAGGTGTCGTGGATGACCGTTTGTGGCCCGGCGATCTGGAAACGCCCCCGATTCCAAACTCCCACGACGTTCACATTGGCATGCTCGCGCAGGCGAATATCTGCCAGCGTGCGCCCCACCAGTGGCGTACCCGTCGCCGCCGCTTCAGCCACCAGCAGGTCGCCGAACTGACCGATCACGTGGCTCTTGGCGTCGCGTCCCAGGATCCGCCGCGCCAGCGATTGCCCGAGCATCTCGCCCAACTGCAATACGCGATTGCAGCCGGCGAATTCGAGAATGTCGACCGACGCCGGGAACGAGGCCGTGGCCACGATCGGCACCGTCTCCGAGATCTCGCGCACCGTAAATGCCACGTTCGCATTGTTCATGTCCGAACGCGTGGCAGCGATCAACTCGGCCTTCTCCACCTGCAGACGTCGATACGTCTCAGGGTCGTCGAGATCGCCGACCATGACACGGTAGCCCTGATCGTGCAACAGCAGGGCCTCGGTCAGATCGGGGCACACCACCACATAGGGAATCTCGGACCGCTGCAAGTGACGAATCAGTGCCGCATCGACTGGTCCCAGCGCCGTGAGTACGACGTGCCCCTCCGTCTCCTTGGGCAACTTGCGCGGCGCTCGGGCAGCCGCCTGTGCCTCCATCCAGGGCACGAAGAAAAACTGGATGAACGTGAACGGGAGCAGAATCAGCAGGAAGACCGTTCCCGAGAGCAACACGACGATCGAGAAGAGTCGCCCCACGTCGCTCGTGAACGTGATGTCGCCGAAGCCGAGGGTCGACATGACCACCAGCGTCCAGTAGATGCCCGCCATCCAACTATGAGTTTGCCCCTCCCAACGCATGATAAGTTGGAACAACACGCTGAAGACGACTACCAACAGCACGAATGCCAGCAGCAGTTTGCCCAACACGCGCACGTTGTGCTGACCCTTGCGGCTGGCGAGTTGTCCCATGATCGAGGGTAGGGCTTTAAGCATCCTGGTAGCCGTTCTTCGCGCGTTGGGAGCAATCTTGATCGACGGCCGGAGCGAGGCAGGTACCCGTTCAGCCGTCGAAACCCTCGGTAAGTCTACAACACCCACCACGACCGCAGACGGCGCACCAACGGCGATTTCCGCGCCGGCCCACTTCCCACGGTCCCCTCCCCTGTGCATCCCTCAAGGTCGATCCACCGCACGTGTTTCACCTGGAGTCGAGCGGCGGCGCCACTCCCCTGCCCCACAATAATTTGCCGCCCCGTCCCCGTCGCGGTACGATTCCACCCACAGGGAGTCCCGTCTTCGCGATTCGCGCGATCCAACCTTTGCTTGCGTCGCTCAGGGAGAAACACGCATGTCGAACGCAGCCCAATGCCCTATCGAACATACCGCCGGCGGCGGCACGTCGAACCGTGACTGGTGGCCGAATCAAATCAAGGTCGAGTTGCTGCGACAGCACTCGAACAAGTCCAACCCCCTGGGTCACGATTTTGATTACGCCGCCGAGTTCAAGTCGCTCGACTTCGCGGCGCTCAAAAAAGACATCGCCGCCGTGATGCATGACTCGCAAGACTGGTGGCCGGCGGACTTCGGCCACTACGGGCCCCTCTTTATTCGTATGGCCTGGCACAGCGCCGGCACCTACCGCACGAGCGATGGTCGTGGGGGTGGGGGCCGTGGACAGCAGCGCTTCGCTCCGCTCAACAGTTGGCCCGACAATGTGAGCCTCGACAAGGCGCGGCGCCTCCTCTGGCCCGTCAAGCAGAAATACGGTCGCAAGCTCTCCTGGGCCGATCTTATCATCCTCACCGGCAATGTCGCCCTCGAAACGATGGGCTTCAAGACCTTCGGCTTCGGCGGCGGACGCGAAGACGTCTGGGAGCCCGATCAAGACGTCTACTGGGGCGCCGAGACCACCTGGCTCGGCGACAAACGCTATACGGGCGATCGCCTGCTCGAAAACCCGCTGGCCGCCGTGCAGATGGGCCTCATCTACGTGAACCCCGAGGGACCCAACGGCAACCCCGATCCCATCGCCGCCGCGCGCGACATCCGCGAGACCTTCGGCCGCATGGCGATGAACGACGAGGAAACCGTGGCCCTGATCGCCGGCGGTCATACCTTCGGCAAGACGCACGGCGCCGGTCCCGCCTCGAACGTGGGCCCCGAGCCCGAGGCCGCCGGTCTCGACGAGCAAGGGCTCGGCTGGCGCAACAGCTTTGGCACCGGCGTCGGCGCCGATGCCATCACTAGCGGCCTCGAAGTCACCTGGACCTCGACCCCCACCAAGTGGAGCAACAACTTCTTCTGGAACCTGTTCAGCTTCGAATGGGAACTCACCAAGAGCCCCGCTGGAGCGCACCAGTGGACCCCCAAGAATGGCGCCGGCGCCGGCACCGTCCCCCACGCACACGACAAGTCGAAACGCATCGCTCCCTCGATGTTCACCACCGATCTTGCGCTTCGTTTCGACCCGGCGTACGAGAAGATCTCGCGCCGCTTCATGGAGAACCCGGACGAGTTCGCCGACGCCTTTGCCCGGGCGTGGTTCAAGCTGACCCACCGCGACATGGGCCCGCGCGCCCGGTACCTGGGCCCCGAGGTCCCCGCCGAAGAGCTGATCTGGCAGGACCCCATTCCCGCGGTCGATCATCCGCTGGTCGACGCGCAGGACATCGCCGCGCTCAAAGCGAAGATCCTCGCCTCCGGCCTCTCCGTATCGGAATTGGTCACGACGGCCTGGGCCTCGGCCTCCACGTTCCGCGGTTCCGACAAACGTGGCGGCGCCAATGGCGCCCGCATTCGTCTCGCTCCGCAAAAGGACTGGGAGGTGAACGAGCCGGCGCAGCTCGCCAAGGTGCTCGAGACCCTCGCGGGCATTCAGAGCGCCTTCAACAAGTCTGCCGCGGGTGGCAAAAAGATCTCGCTGGCCGATCTTATCGTGCTGGCCGGCAACGCCGGTGTGGAAAAAGCCGCCCAGAACGCCGGCCACGACATCTCGGTCCCCTTCTCCCCCGGCCGCATGGACGCCACGCAGGAACAGACCGACGTCGAGTCGTTCGAGGTGCTCGAGCCGATCGCCGACGGCTTCCGCAATTATCTCAAGACCAGGTACACGATTCCCGCCGAGGCCTTGCTCATCGACAAGGCGCAGCTCCTCACGTTGACGGCGCCGGAGATGACCGTGCTCATCGGCGGTATGCGCGTGCTGAAGACCAACTACGGCGAGGCGCAGCCGGGCGTCTTCACGACGCGACCGGAATCGTTGACGAACGACTTCTTCGTCAACCTGCTCGATATGCACACCGAGTGGAAGCCCGTCACGCCCGAGGCCGACCTGTTTGAAGGCCGCGACCGTAAGTCGGACGAATTGAAATGGACCGCCACGCGGGTCGACCTCGTCTTCGGCTCCAACTCGCAATTAAGAGCGGTAAGCGAAGTCTACGGCAGCTCCGACGCGCAACAGAAGTTTATCGACGACTTCGTCGCCGCCTGGGCGAAGGTGATGGACTTGGATCGGTTCGATCTGGCGCAGTAGCGGAATCGCCGCCGCGGCTACCAGAAAAGACAGCCCGCGCTCAGCAAACAATCGGTTCCGGCGGCAGGCTCACCACTGCTGCCGGGGCCAGAACGAGGTGAGTCGCCGCACGAAACTTATGTCGTAATCGTTTCGACATCTTGCGGGAATGCGTGGCAACAAAACCTATCCGCAGTTCCAAATGAACGACGATGACCGCGCTGGACGAAGCCGGGCGAAGCTGTCTGCGACTGATCGTAACCAAGTCATTGACGTCCGACCAATCGAAGAAGCTCGCGAAATAGATGTTCGGTTGCATGAATCAACGCTACACGATTCGTGAGCGCGTCAGGAGTCGTGGTCCAGGTGAATTGAACAAGGTGCTCAAATTTGTGGCCACTGCCTGGGAAGACCTCCAGGCGATTGATGAGGCTTCGCAGAATAGCTAGCTCTCGTGGGGCGGATCGAGAAAGGAGCGTGTGCCGTGGCAATTGAAAAGGAAACGCTGGGTGCTGCGATCAAACGAGTTCGACTTGCTCGTGGCCTGACGCAAGTTCAGCTTGCCGAGACTGCCGGTCTGTCCAAAGGCGGAAATTCGATTGCCCTCATCGAGCAGGGAAAACGCTTCGTTTCGGTCGACACGTTGAACGCACTGGCAGAGGCACTGGATGTGCCTGTAGCATGCCTCGCCATTCTCGGCTCTCGCAAGATCGGGACGAACAAGGCCGCCACCGATTTCATGCACAGCCTGCAGAAGGTTATTTCCACGGTGATTGCCGCCCAGGAATCAGCAGAACGAGGCGTCGGCAGCGAGCAGAAGGATGCCTATACCGGGGCCAAGAAGCCATCGAAGTCGAAGCCAGCACGCCGCCTGGTTGGCAAGTGATTCGTGCCGTTCCGCAAGGCAACGCGCGGCGGGCCCCAAGGGAATGCGGGAATCCTCCGACGCCTGGGAAAAAGATTCTTCCAGACACTGCCTGGGTTAAAGGCCGCCCCACCCCACTCCAGTAAAAAGCTCCCTACACCCGCATCAACGCCTCCGGCGTCAAATCCGACAGCTTCGGATATCCGTCCACGGCCATCAGCAGATCCGATTCTGCCAGCAGGCAGCGCAGCACGTGTACCACTCCGGCGGTGCCGTCGAGGGCCAGACCCCAGGAGTAGGGGCGGCCGATCCCCACGGCTCTCGCACCCAGGGCGATGGCCTTGATCACGTCGGCTCCCGAGCGCACCCCCGAATCGAACACCACAGGCGTGCTCCCCGCCGCCTGGACGACCGCCGGCAGCATGTCCAGACAGCCCACGCCGCCATTGGCCTGACGACCGCCGTGGGTCGAGCAATAAATGCCGTCGACTCCACCATCGATCGCGCGGCGGACGTCGTCCGGGTGGCAAATTCCCTTCAACAGAATGGGCAGCTTGGTCAGCGAGCGCAGCCACGGCAGATCATCCCACGTCAACGCTTTGCCGAAGATGCTGGCCCAAAACATGATCGCCGTGGTGGGATCCTCCTCTGGGGGCTTCGACAGTCGCGAGCGAAACACGGGATCGACCCAGTAGTTGGCCAGGCAGTGCCCCCGCAATTGAGGAAAGCTCGAACGATTCAAATCCCGCGGCCGCCAGCCAGCGATCCAGGTATCGAGCGTGACGACCAGCGCCTTGAACCCCGCCTGCTCCGCCCGGTGGACGAAGCTTTCCGCGACTCCCTGATCCGTGGGCGTATAGAGCTGAAAGAAGCCGGGTGTGTCGCCAAACTCGGGCACCAACTTTTCGAGCGGATCGACCGACAACGTCGACGCGATCATCGGCACGCCCGTCCGAGCCGCGGCTCGGGCCACGGCCAGATCGCCGTGACCGTCTTGCGCGCAAATGCCCAACACGCCGATCGGCGCCATCAGCAGCGGCGTGGGCAGCTTCATGCCGCATAGTTCAATCGACAGGTCGCGGACCGTCGCGTCGACCATCATGCGCGGGATCAAGCCCCAGCGTTCGAACGCCGTCACGTTCAGATCTTGCGTGCGTTCGTCGCCGCAGCCACCCTGCACGTAAGAGACGATTGCATCCGACCAGGCCGCCACCGCCATGCGTTCGAGCGAGGCTATATCGACGGGCAATTTCGACAAGACGCCGCGCAGGCCATTGAAGTAGATCTCGTTCTGATAGTCGGAAAATGCCACCGAACGGGCCTCCTATACTCGCGGAATAGCAACACCTACCTGGCGGTTGTAAACCTGCCGGCTCGGCGAATCCCCCTCCAAAAATCACGCCTGCTGGTGGCCGGTCGCTCCCCGAGAGGGGCTACTCGACGCCGTTCTCTTCGATCGGCTCGACGTCGACCGAGACGTGCATGGCGTGCTGACCGCCACCGATGAACATGCCATTGATCGGGCAGACGTCGTTGTAGTCGCGTCCCCAGCCCACGGTGATGTGGTCGGTGTCGGCCAGCTTCTCGTTGGTTGGATCGAAGTCGATCCAGCCGAGCGGTCCGCAGTACAGGGCCAGCCAGGCGTGCGAGACGTCGGCCCCCACGAGACGCGGCTTGCCCGGCGGAGGAATCGTGCGCAGGTAACCGCTGACATACCGCGCCGCCAGCCCGATCGATCGCAAGCATCCCACCGCCACGTGGGCCAGATCCTGACAGACGCCGCGTCGCGTTTCGAAGACCTCGTCGAGCGGCGTGCAGACGGTCGTCGCGTGCGGGTCGAACGAGAAGTCGTGGAAGATCCGCGAGTTGAAATTGAGGGCTGCCTCGAGGATCGGCCGCCGCGGTCGGAACGACTCGAGCGCGTACTCGGCCAGGTTCAAGCCTCGCGGGATGCGCGGCGAATCAAAGCAAAACTGATACGTATCGAGCCCCAGCGAAGTGCGGTCGCTCGGCATCGCATCGCGCACCGTTTCCCACGCCAGAGAGTCGGCCGGATCGAGCACGGGGCGCGGACGCACTTCGACCTGGCTGATCGAGGTGATCGTTAGCTTGCGGTGTCCCTCGTGAATCGCGAAATGAGTCACCGGGTTGCCGAAATAATCGTTCCGCCGACGCATCGTGGCCGGCGCCGGACGCACCACCAGCCGATGCCGATGGCAGATCTGCCACCGTACGGGCCGCGGCGCCAGATGCACCACGTTCTGGCAGACCGCCACCAGCTCGTGGTAGTCGTACGTCGTCGAATGGCGCACGTGGTAATTCATAGCAAGCTCAGAGGTTCTCTTCCGTGCGACCTTCGGCCAACTGGCGCGGCGTGCCCGCGTGTACCAGGTACTTGTGCGCGATCAGGTCCGATAGACGCGGCAGTTGCTCGGCCATGCGACCGAGCAACTGGTCGAGCTTCGTTCGCTCGCTCCGGTGCGGAAGCCGGCGCAGCGTCTCGATGTCGACCGTGCGAATGGCCGCCAGCAAATTGGTAACGATCCGCTGTTCCGGACCACGCAACGGCTGACTCCGCTCGCGCGGCAGACGATCGACGTGATCGGCCAGCGTCATCAACTGGAACACCACCGAGCGCGGGTTCGTCTCGTCGGTCAGCACCAGGTCGAGCACCGGCGCCGGCTGCAGCGTCGCCAGATAGCGCGAACGATAGGTCATTAGGCTGTCGGCCACTTCGAGGAAGGCCTCGAACACGCGGCCATCCTGCGGATCGACATCGATCAGCATGTTTTGTGCGAGCGCGATGATGTGCAGGGCGCGCTCCATCCGCCGGCCAATATCGAGGAAACGCCAGCCCTGCGTCCGCGTCATGCTTTCGTCGACCATGCCGGCAAACGCCGCCAGGTCGATCACCACGCGGTTCACGAGCACCAGGATCTCGCTCAGGCTCACGCTGAGCCGGCTGGCAAGGTGCTGCGTCTCGCCGTGGACGCGGTGAATGATCCGCCAGCAGTCGATCGAGATCCGATCGCGCACCAGCGAGCCGACGCGATGCATCGATGCCAGCGTCGCCGACAGGCTCGCGCCGAGCGATGGATCGAAGATCGCCGCCGGCAATACGCGTTCGATCGCGGGCAGTTGCTGCCGGATCCCTTCGATGACGAAACCCGGCTCGAGCTGTCCCTGTGCCGCCAGGCAGCGGAGCAGCGGATCGAGTTCGGTCATCGTGGCGACGTCGTGTTCGCTCGTCAGCCTGGTTAGAATCGTCCGCAGCAGGCGGCACGTGCCGTCCGCACGTTCGATCTGCCGGCCGAGCCAGAAGAGGTTGTCGGCCACGCGGCTAGGAAGTTCCGCCTCGCTACGGCGCAGCTCGAGCTGCTGGCCAGGCGGATGGAGCAGGCTTACCTCGCGCACGGGGCCTTCGGCGGGCACCCACACGTCCTTGCTGCCGTCGCCGCCGAGTACCGAACGGTCCAACTGCGCCGGATCGCGCGAGACGCGCACCAATCCCCCCGGCAGGGCAATGTACGAGTTCTCGGTTGCCACGAGGAACACGCGCAGCGCCACGTGCGTCGGCCGCAGACCCGCGTTCGACCATGTAGGGGCCGTCGAACGCGTGACGTCTTCCTGGCCGATAAAGCGGGAGGGATGCCGTTCGATCGCCTCGATCAGATCGTTGGTCGGTCGTGCATTGCGGGCATATTCGGCGGCGCGGGCGCCCGTGGCTCGGTAGGCCGGGCGCAGTGCCAGGGCGTCGAGATTCGCCAACACGTGTTGCCGCGCCGCCGCATCGCCGCACCACCAGGTGGCCACCGAAGGCAATTGCAGCTCGTCTCCCATGAGGGCGCGGCAGAGACTCGGCAAGTACGACATGAAGGCGGGCGATTCGACCAGCGAGCTGCCGAGCGCATTCGCCACGGCTACGTGCCCCGCGCGCACCGCTTCGATCAGTCCTGGCACGCCCAGCATCGAATCGCCGCCCAGCTCGAGCGGATCGGCCAGCCCGTCGCTCATACGCCGCAAGATCACGTCCACCGGCAGCAGACCGGCCAGCGTCTTCAGCAGCACGCGATCGTGCCGCACGGCGAGATCTCCCGTCTCGACCAGCGTATAGCCCATATACCGCGCCAGGTACGCGTCCTCGAAGTAGTGCGCGCTCGCCGGACCCTGGCTCAACAGCACAATCCGCGGATTCTCGCGCCGCTCGGGCGCCAGCTCGCGCAGCGTCTGTTGCAGGGCCATGAAGAACGGCGCGTGCCGTTGCACCTGGCAGGCGCGAATCACCTCGGGCAACATGCGCGAAACAACGATGCGATTCTCGAGCGCATAGCCTGCGCCCAGCGGGGCATCGGTCTGATCGGACACGACCCACCAACGACCATCGGCCGAACGCGCCAAATCGGCGGCGTACATGTGCAGGTAAAGGTCGTGCGCGTGACGCTGACCGTGCAACTCGCGATGGAAGCCGGGATGCTCGAACAAGAGTTCGGCCGGGACCAACCCTTCGGAGAGCAAGCGCTGTGGGCCATACAGGTCGGCCAGCACGCGATTGAGCAGCTTCGCACGCTGCACGAGCCCCGCGCTGATCGCACGCCACTCGTCGGCCGCCAGCGCTACGGGCAACAGGTCGAGATCCCACGGCCGTGCCGTCTCGCCAGGATCGCCAAAGGCGTTGTACGTGACGCCATTTTCCGCGATGTGTCGCAGGGCCTGATCGCGGCGGCGCGCAAACTCTTCGGGCCCCACCTTGGCCAGCGAATCGGCCAGGGCGCGCCAATGCGGACGAACCGTCCCAGTGGCCGCGTACAATTCATCGAACTCTCCCTCTGGCGGAGCATAGCCGGCCAGCATGCCGCCGGCAGGTTCAGTGGAAGTCGCCAGGGGTGTCTTCATGCGGTGGGATTGCGGCGTAGGTCGAGCGTCAACGGATACTCAGGACAAGGACGTTCGTCGGCGAGCGAGAGATGCCCCCCGGTATGCCCCGTGGGAAAAAAGCGTGCGGCGCGGCGACTCTCGGCCTCGTAGGCGTTGACGGGTGATGTGGTGTAATTGCGGCCACCGGGATGTGCCACGTGGTAGGTGCAGCCCCCCAGGCTGCGCTCGTGCCACAGATCCACGATGTCGAAAACGAGCGGCGTGTGAATGCCAATCATCGGGTGCAGGCAGCTCGGCGGTTGCCAGGCGCGATAGCGCACGGCCGCCACGAACTCTCCCTCGACTCCCGTCGGGTGCAGCGGCACGCGCCGACCATTGCAAGCGATCGCGTGGCGCGTGGACGTCATGCCCTTCACCCTGACTTGGAGTCGTTCGACCGACGAGTCGACATAGCGCGCCGTGCCACCGGCGCCAGGCTCTTCGCCCAGCACGTACCAGGGCTCGATCGCTTGTCTCAATTCTAGCTCAACACCGTCATGCACAATCGTCCCAATGTGAGGGAATCGGAACTCAAAATGGGGGGCAAACCAGGCCGCAGAAAGCGGAAATCCTGCCCGTCTTGTCTCTTCGATCACGTCGCCGAAGTCTCGTTCGACAAAATAGGGCAACAGGTAGCGATCGTGCAACGTTGTGCCCCAACGCACGAGCCTGGCGCGATACGGCTCTTCCCAGAACCTCGCCACCAGCGCCCGCAATAGAAGCTGCTGCGTCAGGCTCATCCGCGCGTGCGGCGGCATTTCGAAGGCGCGGAATTCGACCAGCCCGAGTCGCCCGCTCGAGCTGTCGGGCGAGTAGAGCTTGTCGATGCAAAACTCCGCGCGATGCGTGTTGCCCGTCAGATCGGTGAGCAGGTTGCGGAACAGGCGATCCACCATCCAGGGCGGACACTCGAAGCCCGAGGCGAGCTTCGGCTCCGGCACTTGCGCGAAGGCGAGCTCCAGTTCGAAGATCGCATCGCGCCGACCTTCGTCGACCCGCGGCGCCTGGCTCGTCGGTCCGATAAACGCGCCGGAGAACAGGTACGAAAGCGCCGGATGATTGTTCCAGTAGCCGATCAAGCTACGCAGCAAGTCGGGCCGGCGCAAGAAGGGGCTGTCGAGCGGAGTCGGTCCGCCGAGCACCACGTGGTTGCCCCCACCCGTGCCCGTATGCTTGCCGTCGTAGGCGAACTTTTCGGTGCCGAGTCGTGTCTGTCGCGCTTCCTCGTACAGCGAGGTGGTGATGCGCACCAGCTCATCCCAATCGCGCGCGGGAGGTGTGTTGACTTCGATCACCCCAGGATCGGGCGTCACCTTGAAGTTCCCCAGGCGATAGTCGGCCGGCGGCGGGTAGCCCTCGACCACGACCGGTGTCTCGAGTTCCTTGGCAGTCGCCTCGATCGCGCCCACGAGATCGAGATAGTCTTCCAGACGTTCGACCGGCGGCATGAACACGTGAAGCGTGCCGTCGCGCGGCTCGACACAGAGCGCCGTGCGAATCACTTCCGTCGGCGTGGTATCGGGCGTCGCCGCCCTGAGCTTGTGCTGCTCGCGACGCCGCGCGGCAGTTTCCGCGGAATCGACCGGCTGCAAGCGAGGTTGCCGAGCGCGTCCAGGGTAATCGGGGAGCGAAGCACGTGGCGCCGTGGGGTCGAGCGGGCCGAAGTATCGCCGGTCTCCCGCCTCGACGTGCGGCAGCGAATCGAGCGGCAGACGCAACCCGATGGGCGAATCGCCCGGCAATAGAAACAGAGCATCGCTGCGCACCGGCCACGGTCCGCTGCGCCAGCGGGCCTTGCCCTGCCACCACTGACGCTCGAGCGGCAGCACGAACCCCACCGCCTCGCCCAGTCCACGCTCGAACACTTGCGCCAGGCGGGCGCGGTCTTCGGCGCTTTCGAGCTTCGAGTCGCGCGGATCGACGTTGTTCGGCAGCCGCCGCTCTTTCGCGAGATAGTGCCAGATATCCTCATATGCCGGCACGGCCCAGCCCGCCTCGACGTTCAGTTCTTCGGCCAGTTGATGCACGAACTTGGCCGCGTCCTCGGCCTTGTGGCCGTACTTTTCTCCCTCGCGGGCAATGAGCTCGGCGTCTTCCCATACGGGCTGTCCGTCGGCACGCCAATAACAGGCCAGCGCCCACCGCGGCAGCGGCTCGCCGGGATACCACTTCCCCTGACCGAAGTGCAACAACGCGTTCGGTGCGAAGAGCTTTTGCAGGCGGCGAATCAATTGCTCCGACAGCTTGCGCTTCATCGGGCCCACCGCCGCCACGTTCCACTCGGCTCCGTCCATGTCGTCGATCGACACGAAGGTCGGTTCCCCCCCCATGGTGAGCCGCACGTCGTGCTTCTCGAGACGTTTGTCGATCGCGTGCCCGAGCGCCTCGATCGTGGCCCATTCCGTGTCGCGGTACGGTTTCGTAACGCGCGGATCCTCGTGTACTCGCGAGACCGACATCGTGTGATGAAACTCGCACTCGCACTTCTCGACCGCGCCGGTGATCGGGGCGGCGCTCGCCGGCTCGGGCGTGCAGGCCAGCGGGATATGACCCTCGCCGGCCAACAGGCCCGACGTGGGATCGAAGCCGATCCAGCCCGCGCCGGGCACGTAAACCTCGGTCCAGGCGTGCAGATCGGTGAAGTCCTGCGGCGCGCCGGCGGGACCATCGAGCGGCTTCACGTCGGGAACGAGTTGAATCAGGTAGCCCGACACGAATCGCGCGGCGAGCCCCAGGTTGCGCAGAATCTGCACCAGCAGCCAGGCCGAGTCGCGGCACGAGCCCGAGGCGCGCGCGAGCGTTTCTTCACAAGTCTGCACGCCCGGCTCGAGGCGAATCGTGTACTGGATCGCCTCTTGCAGCCGTTGATTCAAGTCGACGAGAAAATCGACCGTGTTGCGGCGCCGCCGATCGATCGAGGCGAGCAGCGTGGACAACTGGGGACCGACCGGCTCCGTCTCGAGATAAGGACGCAGCTCGCGCGCGAGCCAGGGCTCGTAAACGAACGGAAACTCATCGGCCGACGATTCGACGAAGAAGTCGAACGGGTTGATCACCGTCAACTCGGCGATCAAATCGACCGTAATGCGAAACGCATGCGTCGGCTTGGGAAAGACGAACCGCGCCAGGAAATTGCCGTGCGGATCTTGCTGCCAGTTTTCGAACCGCTCGTCCGGTTCGACGTGTAGCGAGTAGCTCAGGATCGGTGTGCGACTGTGCGGCGCCGGTCGCAGACGGATTATTTGAGGAGAAAGAAGAACTTCGCGGTCATAGTCGTAGCGAGTCTGGTGATGCAACGCGACACGAATGGCCATGGTTCGCCCGGTGGGGTGTTCGTAACTGTGCGTTCATGACCCGCCTGCTGATTGTCATGAGCGAGTATAGCCGATCATCGGCTCGCGCGCAGCAAGGAAACGAGCGGGACACGCGGCGGAGCAGACCCGCGCGCACGCTTCAATTAGAGTTTGTGATACTGAATGCGCTGGCGGTTCTACTGCGCTGCCGCCTCTTCAGATGGCTTTTCACTTTCGCCGTCCCCCGCCTGGGCGCGTTCCGTCGCGCGCAGCACCTGCGCCGCCGGCAGGATTAAGCCGGTGAGGCCTTCCTGCATCGAGGAAGCCATGCTCAGCAGGGCGGTCATGGGATTCGCGCCCCCGGCTGCGTCGCCGGCCTCGGGCAGTTGCGTGACGACGATCCCCACGAGGTCGCCCGTTCGATTAAAGACCGGCAACCCGATCAGCGGCGTCAATTCTTCCTGCGGTACCAGCAAGGTCCGCGGTCGGTCCAAGTGACCAACGACCGTGGCCAGAGCCACTACGGGAGTGCGATCGAACATCTTGCCCATGCGGCGCACGCCGACCAGGCGCTCGCCGAGTTCCGCCTCGGCCGACTTCTTCAGATCGATTGCGTCGAATGACTTCTCGGGCTTTTCGACTTGCACCCAGGCAAGATCGAGATCCTCGTCGCGAGCGAGGATCTTCGCGTCGAGCTCTTCATCGTCGGGCCCCAGCACGACTTTGACGCTCGTCACATCCGAGCTGATGTTCAGCCCGGGCATGTTCCCCCCCAGCATGCGCCGTACGGCGCTGGCCGGCCCGCTGAGCTGCATGTTCGAGCAGATCACCAGTCCCTCGGGCGAGATCATCGCGCCGGCGACCTCGGATTCGATCTCCTGCTCGTTGCCGGCGCCCCGTCCGCCGATGCGCATTTGCACCACCGTCTTGAGGGTGACGATGCTGCTCGACTTGGCGTCGAGCAAGCCCTTCAGCTCGGCAGCATCGTCGGCCGCGGCAGGCGCGCCTGCCAGCGAAATCGCCACGGCAAGACATACGCTTGCGAAAATGCGTCCACGCACAGTACGGCCCAACGGCATGTCACTCTCCCTGGTTATGAGCTACTTGTCGCTCGTGGTTTCTTCCTTGCCGAGCGGATCCCATTCTGGTTCCGCGAATTGAAAACGCGTCTGCACGCCGCGCAGAATCTCGAACACCACCCGCGGCGGCTTTTGATCGGCCGTCTTGTCAAGCGCCTGACGGAAGGTGGCCACATCCGTGACCGGCGATTCGCCGATCTTCTGGATCAGATCGCCGGCAGACACCCCGGCCAGCCCGGCCCAACCGGCCGGCTCGGCACTCAACACAATGACGCCCCGGACGTCGTCGTCCCAGCGATGCTCGACCCGGTCGAAGAATGTAATTTCGCGGACCAGCAGATCGAAATCGCCGTTGTGCTCGCGGCGCGTTTCGTCCGGCAGGGTGCGGCTCGCCTCGAGTGCCACCTCGATCTCGAGCGGCTCGCCCTGGCGCAACAGAGTCAATGCGGCCTTTTCTCCGATGTCGAGGGCGCGCAGCTCTCGCTGGAACAACCCGGCATCTTCGGGACGCCGCGGCGCCACCTTGCGGCCGTTGAGTTGCGTGATGACGTCTCCTACTTGTAAGCCCGCCGTGGCGGCGGTCGTGCCGGGATAGACCTGCGTGACGCGGAATCCCGGCTCTTTCAAGTTCATCAGCGTGGCCAGGTCCGCCAGCAATGGTTGAACCGCCACGCCGAGCCAGGCCTTGGGCAGCGAACGCGGTGGTTCCGGCTGTTCCTTGTCTTCCGCCGGCTCGAGCACCGTGACGTAGTTGTCCCCCCGTCGTTCGAACTCGATCAGAATCTTCTCGGGCGCCGGTTCGCGTTTGGATAGCTCTTCGTAGATGGCCAGCAAGTCACTCATGTTCTTGACGGGCTTGCCGTCGATGGCCCGCAACACATCGGCCGTTCCCAGCGGGGGGCGTGCGCTGGCCGCGCTACCACCGCCGCGCACGCCGGTAATGAGCACGCCATCGGTCGTGGTAAGCCGGCGCTGCAACGCTGCCAACGCGGTAATCTCGATCGCGGTCATGCCCCAACCTCGCAGCTCTTCTTCTTGACCGAGATCTTTTTCAAGCTTGGCCGTGACGATGCGCGTTTCATGCTCGCTGCCGTCGCGCAGATACTTCGCCGCCAACTCCGTCCCCACGGGTCGGTCAGCGATCTTCTGCATCAAAAGCGGGATCTCCTCGGCGAAGCGTACCGTGACGGCCAGGCCGTCGAGCTCGACCAGGACATCCCCCGGCTTGAGGCCCCCCCGCGCCGCCGGCGAGCCCGTCACGATCGAATTGACGAGCACGCCGCGCTCGTAGCCGGTCTTGTCGATCGGGCGCAGGGCGACCCCCAGCCAACTGCGCGTCACTTCACCATGGGAGACGATCGCCTCGAGTACCTGCTTCGCCAGATTGCTCGGAATGGCAAAGCCGATCTGGTTGCCCCCCAACTCGTTCACGCCGATGATCTCGCCGCGGAGATTGACCAGCGGGCCCCCCGAGTTGCCGGGCTGAATCAACGCGTCGTGCTGAATCCAGCGCGTAAACAGGCCGGTGCGCTGACCGGGGCTGAGCTCCATCGCATCGCTATTGTCGTCGATCAATCCACCGGCGAAGACCCGCTCGGTGTTCGACACGATGCCCAACGTGACCGAACGCGACAATGCCAGCGGGCTCCCCATTGCCATCACGAAGTCCCCGATCTCGATCTGCGACGAGTCGCCGATCGTGGCCACGGTCAACTTCGAGGCGTCGGTGCCTAACGCTTCGAGATCGAGCTTTAGCACCGCCAAGTCCGTGAGGGGATCTTCTCCCACCAGCGTCGCCGGAACTTCGCGGCGATCGTAAAGCGTGCAGCGAAACCGGCGACCGCGATTCGTCACGTGCTGATTCGTAAGCACGTGACCCGCGGAATCGACGATCGTGCCGCTGCCGACGGAGCGCGAGCGAATCTCCTTGCCGCCGGCGTACATCGTCGTCACGAGCTGGATATTTACCAGCGCCGGAAAGACCTTGCTGCGTGCGTCCTGAATGACGCTACGCAGCTCGGAACGTACGATCGACAACTCGTCGGTCGCCGAGCTGGGAGCGGTCTCTTCGGAATACGCGACCCCACCGCAGATGGCCAATGCGGCGACCATCCAGGCGCATCGCAAGTAGGAGACTCGTAGCTTCATGGTCACGTTCCACCCTCTGATAGATCTCGATCAACGGTCGCAAAGTCCACGCCCTTTACCCAGGCCGCCATTCTAGGGTGGGTTGCCAACTCTAGCTATATGAACCATTTCTCGACGTACAAAGTGTATGATTCTTCCACCCATGCGACGCGGCGAACCGCAGGAGCGAAGCCATGAAGTCAGAGCGACCGGAATCGTGCGTAAAATGCGGCGAACCGCGGGTTGCTAAGATCCTTTACGGCCTTCCCGCCTTCGAGGAGACGCTCATCGCCCAACTCGACGCGGGCCAGATCGTGTTGGAAGGCTGCGTGAGGACCGGCAACGATCCGCGGTGGCAATGTCTCGCCTGCGGCCATCGTTGGGGGAGAACTCAATTGGTCGCAGTTGCTCGCAACTCCATCGCCCGCATCAAGCGCAGGGGCTGATCCGTCTGGATCTGGTCGATCTTCCAGTCGATCGCCCGCAGGTAATCAGCCACGGTCGCCTCGTCCGGGGCGTCGGCGTAGACCTTGATGCCGAGCGTGTGACAGCGCTCGATCAACTCGGCGGAGAGATCCTTCCAGCCGACGTCGACAGCGTGCGGCGTCAGCTTCTTGGCCATCGGCTCGAGCGAATTCTTCGAGACGAGCGGAGCCAGCAACCTCAGGCCTGGCTCGAGCTGCCACACCTTGTTCAAGTAACCTGGCCCTTGAAAGACGATCGTCCGCGCGACGAGATCGTGGGCGCGCAGCGACGTCACGAGTACCTCGGGGGTAATCTCCTTGGCGTCGAAATAGATGCCGATCTTGCCGCCGCTCGCTTCCAGGACGGCGTCGAGCGTGGGCACTTTTTGCCCCGCATACGGTTTGCCGAACCAACTGCCGGCGTCGAGCTGCGCGACGGTGGCGGAGTCGGTGCCGCGAATGGCCCCTTGGCCACTCGTGGTGCGGTCGAGGGCGCTGTCGTGCAATAGGAACTGTCGGCCGTCGGACGTCGTGCGGACGTCGATCTCGACGTAATCCGCCCCCAGCACGATGGCGCGCTCGATCGCCGCCAGCGTGTTCTCCGGCGCGTAGCGCGACGCCCCGCGATGGCACGTCATCAGCACCGGCCGCGGACCCTCGCCGTACAGTCGTGCGAGGTGCAGGGCGAGAATCTCGCCCGGGCGATCGGTTTGCAGATAATCGACGCCAGCGTCGAGCATGCGCGACCAGACCGCCACTCGATCCCACGGGCCAAGCACCTTGGCCTGCACCTGAATCCTCTGCTCGTGAAACTGTCGGCAGATCTCCGGCGTCACCTCGTTGGCATCGATCTCGACGATCGCCGGCGCGATGCCCGCCTTGAGCGCGGCAACCTCGTTCCCAGGACGCCACTTGCACATCGTGGCGACTTTGCCATCGGATGCTTTGCGCACGCGTCGAAGCTGTTCTAAGGCGGCATAGACGACGACCTGCTCTTCCATGCCCGTACTGCGGATCTCATTGACCAGCCGCGCCGGATCAAAGCTCTTGGCGTCGAGATAGTAATTCACGCGTCCCTTGGCGAGGGCGAGCGCCTCGGGCAGAGACAACAGCCGCGTGCCGGCATAGCGCGGCGCGAACCACGAACCGGCATCGAGCGATTGCAACTCGGCGAGCGTTTTTTCGGCCACGCTCCCCCGGCCATTCGTCTTGCCATCGAGCCGGTCGTCGTGAAACAGCACGTGCTGTCCATCGGCGGTGAGCCGCACGTCGATCTCGACCCATTCGAGGCCATCCTCGATGGCCATCTCGATCGCCGGGCGCGTGTTTTCCGGCGCTGCCTCGGCAATGCCGCGATGCACCATCACCTGGAAGGGACGCGGCGGCTGTACTGGTTGAAAGAAACGTGATGGCGCGGATGATGCCTCGGCAGCGAAGGTTCGCGCCGACGACAGGGGGGCGATCCCATAAACCGATGCCGCGACGACCAACACGAGATGCGGTAGGCGTTCTTTCATGCCCACCAGTCTGCCTCGTGGACGCGCAAGAAAAAGGGGCGGGGAGTCGCTTTCCTGGAAAATAACTCCCCGCCCCGGCCTTCATCGGTTGTCTTGAATCACGGCATGTGGTGGGCACGATCCTTCTTGAGAATCGAACCATTGCCATTGGCGGCGGCGCGATCCTTCGCGTGCGGCGTGACGGTGGCGGGCTGCTCTACAGGGGTCTGCGAAGCCACGTCCCCGCCGTACGACTCCACCCCAGGGTGATCGCTGGGTACTGTCCCCGGCTTTGGCGGCTTGCCGAAGAAGCGTCCGAGCGGGCTGGCCAGCAGCGCCGGCAGCAACAGCAGATTGCCCGGCAAGGCGGCGGTGAGCAACGTCAGCATCATCAGGCCGAAGCGTTGTGTCGGCGTAAAGGGGCTCAAGGCGAATACCGACAGCCCCAGACCGATCACCCCCCAGCTTTGATACATGGCTCGTGCACACCCCTTGTAGGCGAGCATCACGGCCTCTTTGCGGCTCAGCCCCTGCGCGATGCCGCGCTTGTACCAGAGCAGGTAATGAACGACGTCGTCGACCGTCACGCCCAGCGCCACGGCGGGCGTCATCACGGTGCCGACATCGACGAGCCAGCCCATCCAGCCCATCGTGCCAAAGACGATCACCGCGGGAAAGATGCTCGTTACCACCAGCAACAGGCCAGCCGAAAAGCTTCGCACGGCGATCATCATGACGATGACGATCACGATCAGGTCGGTGATAAAGCCGACGATCAAACCGTCGAGCAGCGAGTTCTGCGCCTTGTAGACGATCGGCACGAGCCCCGTGTAGACCACTTCCAGGCCCACGTCCGCCGGATCGATCTTCATTTCCTTGGCGGCTTCGTCACGCGCCTGGGCAATGAGGGGATCGACTTCACCTTTCAAGACATCGATGAACTGGGCGTAGTCCACGTCCTTCAGCGCGCCGACACGGGCACTGATGCGGAAGAGCAGGTCGTTCGTATCCTTGTCGCGGCGCAGGTAGTCCGACGCTAGAAATTCGTCGATATGCTCCATCAGGTTCTTATTACGAATCTTGTCCTTGTCGATACGACGCAAAAGAACATTGCCGATGCCGCCCCCTTTGACGGGAGGTTCTTTTTCCGGAATCGGCGGAGCGAACGTCGCCATCGATAGCGAGCTGCCGACGTCGGGAATTTCGTTGACTTGCTCCTGCACGCGGTTCACGAGCCGCATCGATTCGAGGAAATTCAACCCCGACTTCTCCTCGTTGACGCGGATCACGATCTCCATCGGCACCAACTCGCCGAGATGCTTCTCCAACCAGGCATAGTCCCGCAGGATCGGAGCCTTCCCCTTGAAGAACCGCATCATGTGGACCGACGTCTTGATCTGCGGCAGGCCCAGAGCACAGAAAGCCATCACCGCCAGGCAGGCCAGCGCCACGCGACCGTTGCGATTCAGGATCCACTGGCCGGCATTCCACCAGAAGCGGTCGGCTGCCGAAGGCTCGCGCGGGGCCAATTCCCCCGTCTCGAGACGCTTCTCGGGAATGGGGAACAGGGTCAACGCGGCCGGCAGGAAGAAGATCAACAGCACGAAGCCGATCACCACGCCGATGGCCGAGAAGATGCCGAACAACTGAATCGGCACCAACTCGCTGTAGAAAAGCGACGTGAGGCCGATCGAGGTCGTCACGGTGGCCAGTCCCAAGGGAAGCATCGCGTGATGCACCGCTCGCGCGGGGGCGCCGGCGAGCCCTTCCTCGGCCACGGTGTCGCGGTAGTAGTTCGATAGGTGAATCGCCCCCGATACCGCCGCCACGTACACGAGCGATGGCATCGACAGCAGAATGGCGTTCATTGGAATGCCCGAGTACCACACCACCGCCATGCTGGCGAAGATGGTGTAGACTCCCGTGGCCATTACGATCGCGACGAGTCGCCAACTCTTGAGCGACCACCACGAGACGGCCAGACCGATGATGGCCGACATGCCGGCCAGGCGGATCAGCGTCGATTCGCCCGCCTTGTCGATCGCCACGTTATCGACCGGCGGACCCCCCATGCGCAGGTCGTCGGCCGGGATCGCACATTCCTGACTTGCCGTGGCGTAGATCAAGTCGATCGAGCGACGCAGATTCCGCTTGCCCGCGTCCGACAACGTGACGAGCAAGCAAGTCTGCTGTCCGTCGTGACCGATCAGCGACCCCTTGAGTCGATCGAGCGCCAACTGCGGGTCGAGATTCAGCGGCTCGCCGGTGATCTGCTTCAAGATATCGGGGCCGGTGACGACCTCATCAAACAGGGACTGCGCCTTCGGGTCGTTCTTCGCGCCGTCGGGAAGCAGCAGCTTGCGGGCCAAGAGGGGCAAGCGGTGATCGTTGAGCGTGCAGCCTTCCCAACTCACCAGCACGAACTCTTCGCCCGGAAAATACTTCTCAAAGCGGGAGTAGATCTGCGTCTCTTCATAGGTGTCGGGCAGCCACTGCTTGACGTCGTTGCGGTTCGTCATCAGGGCCCGCCGGGCGCCCAGGCCGGCGAACGGAAAGAAAAAGATCGCCACCAGGATAATGGCGAAGGCATAGCGATCGTAAAACGACTTCTTCATCATTCCGTCCGCCAGTGTTGAGTGACGCAGATTCGGCAGCAGCTTGCGGGGTGTTCGGTAGGCTCTTCGTGAGTGAACACGTCAGCTTGACGTCGTGGAAGATCGAGCCGATGGTGCGGGCGACCCGTGTGGCCGCGCGCCGCGCCAGTCAACTTCGATGCGCCACAAACACTCCAGCGGTAAGACGCCAGATCTGCTACGCGCTGCCCGGCGCGAAGTAAACGTCGAGACTACTGATTCGAGCCCGTTTCGTCTAGATCGGCCGGCGTCTCAAATATCGGCGCCATTGGGTTTTCCGGCGATGAACGGCCGCAAAATGGATGCCTTCCACCGGTCGCGCAAGCTGTGCCGCCCCGCGAAGAAAGGGGACACGCCCGCAAACTCCCCTCGAATCGTCCCACTTCGCCAGCAAGGATGCTTCCAGACAGGTTGCGCCTGGGCCGAATCCTGTCAAACTTGCAAGCTGGGTAGCACCCCGTCTCAGAAGGGGAAGCAGAGCGGCGCGAGCACCACCGAGACGACCCCGATCAGGATGTCGAGCGGCACTCCGATCTTCATATAGTCGGAGAAGCGGTACCCGCCCGGGCCATAGACCATCAGGTTCGTCTGGTAACCGATGGGCGTGGCGAACCCGGCCGAGGCCGCCATCATGATGACGATCGTAAAGGGCATGTGGTTGACCTGCAGGCCCTGGGCGGTGGCGAGCGCCAGGGGAAACATGAGGGCCGCGGCCGCGTTGTTCGTAATCAATTCGGTCGCCAGCAGCGTCGCCGCGTAGACCACGGCCAGCGTCAGCCAGGGATTTCCACCCGCCACGCTGATCATCGATTCGGCGATCGATTTCGCAGCGCCGGTGGTTTCCAACGCGCCACTCAGCCCGAACGAGGCCGCGATCGCCAGCAGCACCTCCCAGTCGATGCTGCGGCGTGCTTGCGCCGTCGTGCAACAGCGCGTCACGATCATCAATCCCGCGGCCACGAGCGCGGCCTGCAGCATGCTGGTGAGCTCGAACGTCACCACGGCCACCATCGTCAGCAAGATGCCCAGCGCGAGCAGCGCGCGCTCGTGGCGCAAGGGGTTCGTGTTTTCGAGCCGGCTGACGAGAAAGAAATCGCGCGAGTTCTTCTGCTGATCGGCGAACGAAGGGTGAGCCTCGAGCAGCAGCGTGTCTCCCGGCCGCAAGACGATATCGCCGATCTTCATCCGCAGGCGTTCGCCGTTGCGCGCCACGGCGATCACGGCCGCGTTGTAGATCGAGCGAAAGCGTCCGTCGCGAATCGTCTTGCCCGCCAGCGGAAACGTGTTCGAGACGACCGCCTCGATCAGGCAGCGGGCGGAGCGGGGCGAATCGAGCTTGAAGACCTGGTCTGTCGCCGGCACAAGCCCACGAATTCGCTGCAAATCGACGACCGAATCGATGACCCCCACGAAGACGAGGCGGTCTCCCGCGCGCAATTGCTCCTGGGGCGAAACGGCCGCCAGGATGTAGCCGGCCCGGTCGATCTCGGCCAGGAACACCCCTTCCAGATGGCGCAGTCCCGCCTGCTCGATCGTCTTGCCCGCCAAGGGGCTGTCGGGCGCGACGAGCATCTCGACCGTATACTCGCGCGGATCGTCGAGATTGCTGATCGCGCCGCGCCGGTCGGGTAGCAACCAACGCTGCGTTACCAGGATGAAACCAATGCCGGCAATCGCGGCGGGGAGACCTACCCAGGTGATATCGAACATGCCCAACGACGGCAGATTCGATTTCTCGACAAAGCCCGCTACGACCAGGTTCGTGCTCGTGCCGATCAGCGTGCAGGTGCCCCCCAGGATTGCCGCGTAGCTCAGTGGGATCATGAGCTTCGAGACCGGGATACGGTACTTCTTCGACCACTCGCTTACCGCCGGGATCATCATCGCCACGAGCGGCGTGTTGTTCATGAACGCGCTCAAGGCAGCGACGGGGACCATGAGTCGCGTGATGGCGGTCTGCGCGGTCTTGGGCCGGCCGAGCAAGCGGTCAGCCACCCAGTTCACGGCGCCAGTCTCGCGCACGCCGGCGCCGACGATAAACAAGGCCCCCACGGCCACGACCCCTTCATTCGCCAGGCCAGAGAGAGCCGCCCCTGGTTCGATAATGCCCGACACCAAGAGCACCGTAACACCCCCGATGAGCACCAGGTCGGGAGCCAAAGCGGTGAACGCCAGTAATAGGAACACCAGGGTGATAATCCCAACGGTGAACCAGGCTTCGAGCGTCATGGGGAGAGAATTGTGCGGGTGGCCTACCTTATAATGTTGACAATTGTAGTAATGTTTCGGCGGGCCACAATCGTTCCTTGACGAAAAACCGTTACGGTCACTGGCTTGCTAGCAAAAGTCGCGGAATAGCGGCTTAGGGCACGGCTTACCCAGCTTGCGTACTGGTATTGGACCAGACGAGCGGGCGGGAAGAGTGCTCGCGTCGCGAACCTCGACACTAGTTTGTCCCCTGTCCCCTGACCACTGTGTGATGCTGTCGCACAGTCGCCGCATTAGTCGGGCAAATTTTCGTCGGCAGGCTCGGGGAGGAAGAAGCTCACCACGAAGCCGATCAGGTACACCGAGAAACCCACGGCGGCCGCCGCGTAGGCGAACGAGGCCTCGCGATTCGGCCCTTCGATCAAGCCCGCCAGTTGGATCGTCACCAGCGCTGCCGAAGTTCCCAGAATTCGCCCGCCGACGTTCGCGGCAAAACTTTCGCCCGTGCCTCGCAAGTGGAGCGGGTAGACGCGCGGCAGGTAGTTGCCCCAGAAGCTGAATTGAGCGACGGTGACGAGCCCGACGAGAAAGATACCGAACTTGAGCATCGTGAGATCGGTGACCGCGGCGTAGACAAATACCAGCGGCACCAGGATGAGTCCCGGCACCTGGAAGAGTCGCAGTAGCCGGCGACGACTGGCGATCTGCACGGCCAGATAGGCCAAAACCACTCGTCCCACGAGCCCCCCCACCTCCTGAAACATCTGCACCTGGCTGACCGTTTTCATTTGCGCCGGGCGCGGCAACTCGCTGACCCCCGGCAGGCCGGGCACGATCTGCGGCAACTGCTGGATCGCACCAAAGGCTGCCCCATAGCTGCAAGCAAAAAGGATCGTCGTCACGATCGTGACCTTGAGGAGCGCCGGCTGAAACAGCTCGCCAAAGCTGGGGCGCCGCAACGTGCCGCGCTCTTTCTTTTCGCGCCAAGCCGGCGACTCGGGCAAGAAGGGCCGGATCAGCATCAGCGGCAGCGCCGGTATGACGCCAGAAATCAAGGTGTAGCGCCAAGCCTCGTGCTCGCCGAAGATCGGCGGTAAGTAAGAGGCATACGTCGTCGCGATGAAGAAGGCAAATGCCACCAACAAGCCACCCACGGAAGAGAATGCCTGCGTATAACCCAGCACCATTTCCCGCTGTCGCGGGTTCGGGAACAACTCCGCCAGCCACGCCACGGCCGCCACGAACTCGATGCACACGCCGGCGAACGTCGTAGAGCGGAAAAAGAGCAGCATCCCCGCCGACGTGCTGAAACCGGCGGCCATCGCGGAAAAAGCGTAGAGCAGGATGCTCCAAGTCAGGACCCGGCGCCGTCCCAGTATGTCCGTTAAATACCCACCCAAGAGCCCCAACAGACCTCCGACAAAGGCCGGCACGTAAAACAACAGCTTTGCCCACAGCAGGTATTCCGGCGATCCGACCGTCGTATCGAGCAGTTGCTCGAGCGCCGGTCGCACGATCAGCGGCAGCATGAGCAGCTCGTAGATATCGAAGGCGAAGCCGATCGACGCCACGATGAGAATGAGCCAATGGACCGTGGTTAGCCGGATGGGCGCATTCTCCGCAGTGCTCATGGGATCTCGTGGGCTGAGGGGGGATAGGAGCTTGTCCGGAGGCAGCGCCGGGGAGTTTGCCGCCTTTGCCGTTAAGGGGGTTGGCGGGGCATTGTAGTGGCCGTTTCTCCACCCCTCAACCGACAGCCGAAATTCGGCCCCGGAAAAAAGTCCACCAGACACACTTGTTGCAAGTCCAAGCCCGCCAACCTACTAGAATGTCGGGGCGGAAACCCCCCGAAAGTATTCGCCGCCCTCGATTGAACGGGGGCCGTACGAAGTTTAGAATTCCCGAGCGGGTGCTAGCATTCCAACGCTGGCGGCGTGGGATCAAGCTCGCTTCCGCCTTATTGACACCCTCCGTGAGTTCCAAAGGAAGGAAACACACGATGACGGGCCTTTCATTACCCAACCAGAAGAGAAGAGTTGTATGAGCATTGTTGCTGATGGTCGGCGCATCGACGTCGACGAGTACCGCGAATTGATCGTGTCGCGGCGCCCCCTGATCCGAACGACTACCTCTCGCGACGATCTGCTCGCCCTGCGCGATACCGCCACGGGCGAGACGTTCGTCATGGACGCCGATCTGGTGTTCAGCGAACGATCGTAGTGCGATCGCGTTACCGAGACGAATGCTTGCCCGCCGCGGTGCCGAGAACGCCGCGGATTTTTTTTGCGCCCAGGGCCGTCTCAAAGAGCCACTTCGAGAGGGAGTGACCCCGTCGGCAGACTAGCTGGCCGCCGCGGCCCGCTCGAGCCGTGGGAACCTGGCCCGAAACCAAAGCCGCTCCCACCAGTAGGCGTGCCTGAGATAGGGGCAATCGGGCTCGACCGTATGGCACTTGCCGCTGCGTGTCTGCAGCACGATTTGGCCATCGGCCCGCGATGTCCGCACCACCCAGAATTTGTCGACCCAGTAAGTGTAGTCGTCTCCCGAGGGAGCCGGGTGGACATCTTTGGCGCGCGGGCCGGGCCGACTGCTGTGCTTCAGCTTTCGGTAGATGACCGAATCGCCGGGTTTGAATTGGCGGTGAAACATGTCCGCTCTCCCCGCGAAATCCCGTACTTTCATCGCCGAGCAACTGGTTGGGCAGCGAAACCAAGGCATTATAGGCCGGCCGGCCAGGAATGTCAGCGTCGATTTGCCGTCCCGCCTTCTTGGACCCTTGGCCCAGCGCCGCTCGGGCACGTTGCCCGGCGTTTAGCATCGGCACCGCTCGCTAGGCGCGCGGCGCGCCACGCCGGAAGACACTCAGCACGGCCACGAACAACGCCCCACCGATGATCGACCAGATCACCGGGAACTGCTTGCCATCGACGTCGATCGTGATCAGATCGGGCAGCCCCGCCATGCCGGCCAGCCAAGAGCCCAGCAACGCGCCGATGAATCCCAGCGCGATCGAGACGAGACAGCCGCCGTGGCTGTAGCCCACCAGCCCCTGCGCGATGCTGCCGCACACGAACGCCACCACCAGCAACAACAGAAACTGCAGCATGACTTGCCCTCTGGATGCCGTGGCGCTGGCGACTAGACCAGGGCCAGTTCGGCTTTGAAGTATTCCAAGGCGCGCTCGAGTCCCTCGCGGCGCGAAACACGCGGCTCCCAGCCGAGCAACGTCCGCGCCCGCGTGATGTCGGGCTGTCGTTGCTTCGGATCGTCTTGAGGCAGCTTACAGAACTCCAGCGGACTCTTCGAGCCGGTGAGTTCCAAAATCTCGTCGACCAGTTGCCGAATCGGGATCTCGACCGGATTGCCGATGTTCACCGGCTCGTGTTCGTTGCTCGCGAGCAGCCGGCAGATGCCATCCACCAGGTCCGACACGTAGCAGAAGCTGCGCGTCTGCGTGCCGTCGCCATAAATCGTGATCGGTTCGTTGCGCAAGGCCTGGGCGCAGAAGTTCGGCAACGACCGGCCGTCTTGCACCTGCATCCGCGGGCCATACGTGTTGAAGATGCGCACGATGCGCGTCTCCAGCCCGTACTCGCGATGGTAGGCCATCGTCACGCTTTCGGCGAAACGCTTCGCCTCGTCGTACACGCTGCGCGGTCCGATCGGATTCACGTGCCCCCAGTAGCTTTCGCGTTGGGGGTGCTCGAGCGGATCGCCGTAGACCTCGCTCGTGCTGGCCAGCAGCATCCGGGCGCCGTGACGCTGCGCCAACTCGGCACAGCGGAACGTGGCGTCGGCCCCGGCACGCAACGTCTCGAAGGGGTATTTCAGGTATTCCGCGGGACTGGCTGGCGAGGCAAAGTGCAGCACGGCGTCGACCGGGCCTTCGACGGGCAGCGGCAACGCCACATCGCACTCGATGCGCGTAAACCGCGGATACTCGAGCAGGTGCTGCGTGTTGCGCGGCGAGCCGGTGATGTAGTTGTCCAACGCGACGACTTCGTGACCATCGGTCACAAAGCGATCGCAAAGATGCGATCCGATGAACCCGGAACCACCCGCAATGACCACACGCATGGGTAAGGCACTCCCTCGCTGGCTCGATACCGACCGCGCGCAGGACGCGACCGCACGGTCCCTACAATCGGAAGAGTAGCACACAGTTAGGGTAGCGGTCGTCTCGAAATTGAGCCACCCGAGTCGTCCGCTGCCGCCGGTTGGGGCAACGGGCGGTAGATTGCCTCCAGCCCGGGTATTCGTCCGCCCGAAGGCACGGAATAGGGGGGCGATCATCCGCACGACGGCCGCTCTTCCCTTTTCCCGCCCCGCCCCACCGATTGTCTGGGCCACCGCCCGACCGCCGCGCATGCCTCCGAAGCGACTGTTGCCGGTCAAAGGAAACGCCGTGGGGGCAGAGCCCGCCGCTCGCCGCGAGCAGGTGTGGCTTACCTCCTTCATCGGCTATCTGCGGAGCGAGTGTCACCTGGCCGAAAATACGGCCCTGGCGTACCGTCGCGATCTGGTGCGCTTCTTGGGCTGGCTGGGCGAACGCCGGATCGTCGCACTGAAGCTGTCCGACCTGACCGAGTACGCGGCCTGGCTGCGCGAGCAAAAGCTCGCCCCGGCGACGGCGGCTCGGCATCTCGTGTCGCTCAAGCTTTTCTTCCGCTATCTGCAACTCGAAGGTGTGCTGACCGAGAACCTGGTCGAGTTGTTGGGCAGCCCCAAACTGTGGCAGCGCGTGCCCGACGTGCTCGATGGCCGGCTCGTCGATCGATTGCTGCTGGCGCCGGGCGAGGGAGACCGTCAGTGGCGGCGCGATCGGGCGCTCCTCGAACTGCTCTACGCGACGGGATGCCGCGCGTCGGAGATCTCGATGATGCGCGTCCGCGACGTGCATCTCGAAGAGGGCTTTTGCCTCGCCCAGGGCAAAGGAAACAAAGAACGACTGGTGCCGCTTGGGCGCCGCGCGATCGAAAGCGTGCGCTCGTACCTCGACCATGAACGCCCGCGCCTGGCCGCGCGATCGAAGTCGGCCGTCTCCTGGCTTTTGCTCACCGGGCGCGGGATGCGCTTGCGACGCGAACGCATCTGGGAACTCGTAAAGCACTACCTCGAACGGATCGGAGGACCATCCACCGCCAGCCCCCACACGCTCCGTCACACGTTCGCCTCGCATCTGCTCGAAGGAGGAGCCGATCTGCGTCAGGTGCAAGAGATGCTCGGCCACGCCAACATCGCCACCACGCAGCTCTACACGCACGTCGAGCAGGCTCGCCTCAAGGCCATCCACCGGCAGTTCCATCCCCGCGCCTAGCGACGGCTCGCGAAGCGCGTCAGGGCGCAGGTGACGTGCGCGGCGGGGCGAACTTGACCCGATCGATCAGCGGCACGATGCGGCCATCGGCCACATAGCCGGTGACCGCGGTGATCGCCTCGATGACGTGTTGATAGTTCAACTCGTAGTCGCAATCGAGCTCGACCTCGAGACCGTCGGCGCCGGCCGCAGGGCCCCCCGCGTCACCGACAAGCCCCCGTAGAGCAAGATGCAGCTCGCGAAAGCTGGCCAGTGGCTGTTCGCCCATCTGGATGCCCGCCAGTTCGCCGTTGGGGCCGGCCAGCAAACGGACACGGATCGGTGGCAGTTGCGGCAGCTCGGGGGGCATCGGGGCCGCCGAAGCCTGCGGCATCTTGATGCGAAAATCTCCTTCGAGCGCCACGATGTTGAAGCTGAACAGAAAGAAGATCAAAAGCTGAAACACGACGTCGATCATCGGCGTCATCTGCAGCTCGACCTTCTCCTGGCCGCTCGTGGTCGAATGACGTATCCGCACGTCGTTTCCCGTCGCAAGACGTCATGGCTGGGGTAAAGACAGACGGAGCGCGCCGCGCCGTCAGCCGCGCTGTTCCTGTTTGGCGCGCAGCACGAACCGCACGAATCCGTTTTCCTGACACGACTTGATCAGTTGTTGCACGTCGCCGGTCGGCGCGAAGGCGTCGGCGCGGATGATCACGGTTGCTTCCGCGGGGTTCTTGCCGAGCCGCTCGAGCACCGTGCGTTCTTGTTCCAGGCGTGGTCCCAACGCCTCGACCGGCACTTCGGCGCCGGCCAAGAGCACGGTGCCGCGCTCCGTCAGTTGCAGCGTCAGGGGCGATTCCGTCGGGCCGTCGGGGGGCTTGGCCAGCACGCTCGACGGCAGCTTGATGAGCTCGCTCATCTCCGCCTCGCTGAAGCTCAGCAGCACCATGAAGAAGGCGATCAACTGAAACGTCATGTCGATCATCGGCGTCATGTCCATTTCCGCCGGTGGCATCGAGGCTCGGCGCGTCATACGCATGGCGAGAGATCCTGCAAGGTGGCGAAGTCGCGGAGACAAGCGGCCGGAGGCGATTAGGGCTTTTTCGGCGTGACGTGTTGGAAGTTTTCCAACAGCGACTCTCCCACGATGCCCACTTCGAGCACGAGTCGGGCGATGCGATTCTTCAGAATGCCGTAGGCGGCGATCGCCGGAATGGCGAGATAGAGCCCCACGAGCGTCGTGAAGAGCGCGGTCGCGATCCCCTCGGCCAGTTCCGAGGGCTTGGGTTGCGTGGTGCTGCCGGCGATGACGGCGAACGAAGCGATCATGCCGTCGACGGTCCCCAGCAGACCGACCATCGGGCTGATCGTGCCGATGAGCGCGATGTAGCTCAAGCGATGCTCGAGCTTCATGTTCTCTTCCTCGCCGACTTCCTGCATCGCTTCGATTGCTTGCGGATAGCCGGCCGTCAGACGAGCCAGCCCGGCCGCCAGCACGTGCCCCAGGAACGACTCGTCGTTCTTGGCCAGATCGTAGGCCTCTTGGAACTTCTTCTCGCGCAGCAATCGCTCGAAGCGGTTGACGAGACCGGGCGGTACGATCATCGCACGACGTGCCGAAAGCAGGTTCATTACGAACAACGCGACGAGCGCCAGGCTCAAGCCGAGGAAGATGGTCGTGTACATCGGGCCGAGCGACTCGATCATCCACGCCAGCCAACTCCGTTCTGCGCTGCTCCCCGGCTCGCTGGAGGCGCTGGCCGGCGCGTCCACATCCACGACGTTGACGTCGACGGCATCCTGCGCGAGCGCCGAGTGCGCGTCGATCAGCAGGGCCGCCGCGATCGAGCCCACGATCGCCACGACCACGGCGGCCAGCGAAGCGCGCTTCGCGGCCCGCTCGCAGAACGATCCCCAATCCATGCGTTTCTCCGTTCAGGTCATGCCGAGTCCGTGGTACAGCACGGCGAGCCAAGTGTACCGATGCCGCGGATGGCCGTACATCCGTCGATGCTTGGCGCGAGATAAGCTCCCCACGCGGCAAGTTACTTATTCCACGGGCTGTTGGCGTAACGCTGCTGCAACGTCTCGCGTGCGGTGGCCGCGTGATCCGACTTGCCCACCGCCTGCCAGAGCTGTGCCAGATAGTGCAGCGATTCGGCGTGTGCTTGAGGAACGTTGGAGTACAGCAGATCGACCCGCAAATAGGCCAGCAGCGCCTCTTTATTGCGCTCGGCGCTCAGGTAACAGCCACCGAGCGTGTTGAATGCCCGAGCGTGCAGTTCGGCCATCTCGGGATCGGCCGCGGCGATGATTTCCTCGACCAGTTTGATCGCTTCGTCCACCTTGCCGTTCTTCGCCTGGCATTCGGCCAGTCCCAAGGTGGCACTGGCACGTTGCACGTCGACGAGTGGCCCGGTGGCATTCTTCGAGATCTCCGTGGCGGCGGCGTACTCCCGCTCTGCCTCGGGGTATTTGTTCTGACGCGCGTAGGCCTGTCCTCGGGCCACCGCGGCGCGCATCTTGTAATCGGGCCAGGGGGCCTCGCCCAGTTGTGCGTATTGCGTGAGCGCGTCGTCGTAGCGGCCGATCGCCACCAACAGATCCCCCAACGCCTGGCTCGTCTGGTAGGCATGAAAGTTGTTGGGATACTTTTGCGCGAATTCGCGCAGTTGCCTCCCCGCGGTGGCGATTTCGCCATTGCCGGCAAGCGCCAATTGCGCGGCGGCATACGCCCGGTAGAACTCGATGTCTTGCTTCAATTCCTCGCGTTTGATGGCGGAGGTATCGGTTCCTACTTTCTCGAGATCGCGCCAGGCCTCTTCGTAGCGGCCGTTCAGCACCGCGTTCCGCACCAGGTTCATTTGCGGCGGCTCGCCATCGAAGCGCACGTATTGCACTTCGTTGACGGGAATGCTCTCGATCTTGCCCCCGGTACGTTCGAGGTTGATTTCGCGAGGCGTCATCTCGCGGAGCGTGCCAGAAAGGGTTCCCCGGGCCGTTTGGACCTGGTCGATCGCCAGCGCCGGCGAGACGCAGTACGTCGCCGCGAGCGTGACGAGGGTCAGGAACTGCGCCGATCGGTGGAGTGCAAACATCGTCTCTCTCATTTGTTTCTCGCTACCTCAGGCGGCACGCCGCGAGGGTTCTTGTGCCGTCGTTCCCCGTTCCAGTGTAGGCAGGCCCAGGGGCTGCTGCCCCAGTTCGCGCTGCACATTCTTCAAGAGCGCATCGAATCGGGGTCGCCACGCCTCTCCGCCAAGCTCGGGATGTACTTTGGCCAGTGCCGCGATGACGCGCGAGGTCGCATTCAACTCAGTCGCGCGCTCCCCCCCCGATTTGGTCATCGCCTGCAGGTAGCTGCAGGTTGCCAGGTTGAGTTGCGCCTCGTAGTAGAAGTCTCGGTAGCGTTCGTTGCCGCGGAGGCGCGCGGCGATGCCGTTCCAGCCCCAGATGTCGACCAGTCGACCGTCGCTCGACTTCACTTTGCGGCCGCGCCACGCGCGACCATACGACTCGGGATCGTCCTTGCCCCAGGCCTGATAAATGTGGGCAGCTTCCATCTGTCCTTCGAGCGAGTTCGGTTGCTCTCCCAAGAGGGACGTAATCTGCCTCAACGCCGACTGGTAATTGGACAAACGCCGATCGCAGCGCGCCAAGCGCAATCGCACCGCGAGCAGCGCGGCGGGCTGCGGCACGAATTGCGAATCGGTCTGCGCACGCTCGAGGATCTGCTGGCTCGCCTTGGCCGACCGCTCGAAATACTGCTGCACGTCGGGCGAAAGCTCGTCGCCGGCGCTCAGCCCTTCACCGAGCGAGTAATAGGCCTCGGCCATCCAACTCAGCGAGGCGAAGTTATGGGACTGCTCGCGCGCGGCGATGCGGTCGAGAAATTGATTGAACGTCTTCAGCACGGCCTGCAGTTGGTCGGTCTTGTTCTCCTCCTTCAGCCGCTCGATCTGCTCCTTCAGCTCGACGCCGAGATTCATGTAAACGCGCGTCATCGCGGCGGCGTTCTCTCCCGACTCGGCGGCGCGGCTGTCGAGGATCTTCATGACCTGGTCGGCCTTGTCGAGCTGCCCCGAGCCCACGAAGGCGCGCAGCGCCACCATGTAGGCCTCGCTGGCGAGACTGGCTTGGGCGAAGAGAGGACTCTGGGCTTCGAGCAAGGCCAAAGCGCCCGTCTCCGGGCGATCGACGAGTTGCATGGCGCGCGCGTAGTCGCCAGCGTCGAGATAGAGCTGGGCGAGCGACAGCTCGGCGGCCAATTCAGCCGGACTTGGCGGCGGAGCTTTACCTTCAAGACGCGTTTGTAAGCCACGTTCGAGGAGCGTCTTGGCTTGCGAGGCGAGCTGGCTCAGTTCTGCCGTATTCGCGCGGCTGTCATTGCTCCGCGCGGCCGTGAGATAAGCCGCCCAATAGGCCTGGCCGGCCTTGAGCTGCGCCTCGTTGAAACGCGAAGACTCGGCCGCAATGTGTTCGAGGTGTTGCGCGGCCGTCGTAAAATCTCCCGAACGCAGCGAGAGATCCGCCAGCAGCATCCAAGCCTCATCCGCTTCCGGGCTGGCGGGCCAGCTCTTGGCCATCTGTTCCGCGAAGGACACCATTCCCGCCGTCTCGAAGGCACGTTCGTTCACCGACGCGGCGTTGTACAGCTCGAGGTAAGAGGCCAGGGCGATCTTGGCGGCGGGCTTGGCCCCCGCGCTCGAGGGGTATCGCGTGGCGAGGAAATCGCCCAAGACGATCGCCTCGTAGTAGTCCCCCGCGGTGAAGTGCAGATAGCAGAGGAAATAACGCGCCTGATTGACTTCGTCGAGCGAGACCTCCGGCGTACACAGCGCGAGCGCCTGGCGAAACAACTTCATCCCCTGGGTGCGCGCGGCGTTGACCGCGTCGCGGGCCTCGGTTCGCTGCGATTCTTCGGCCCCGGCCATCTCGAGCGATTGCAACGTCGCCTGCAAGGCCGCAACGTCGTCCAGCAAGCCCTTGCCGGCGTCGAACGCCGTGGCGAAATCGGTGAATTCGACGGCGCCATCGCCGCGTGGTCGCAGCCGGGCCACGAGGGCCCGCGCGTCGTCTTGATGCTCGCCGCGCAGTCGAGCGACGGCGGTCGCGTGCGTCACCGCCTGCCGATGATCTCCGGCGCGTCGAGGATCCTTGGCGTCCAGGCTCGCGGCACGTTGCTCATAACCGCGCGCCGTCAGCCAGCGAATAGCGAGTCCCTCCGGCAGCTCGGCCTCGTTGCCGCGCGCTTGCGAGAGCCAAGATTCACCCTGCCGGATCGCTTCGTCATATTTGTTCTGACGTTCGTCCAGCCAGCACATCATCGCCAGACGTAGCGTCTTGCGCTTCAAGATCCGGAATTCGTCCGGTTCGTCGGGCTGGGCCAGAAGATCATCGTAATAGCTCAAGGCCTGTGGCAGATCTCCGAGATCTTGAAAGCAGCGAGCCTGATACATGCGGGCATAAAGCCCGGCCAGGCGACGCTGGTATTCGTCGTAGATTTCGCCAAAGGCGGCGGCCGCCGCTTCGAGCCGCTTCTTGCGTTCGCGGCTCCCCTCGTCGTACGTCGCGGCCGTTTCGTAGATCACGGTGGCCTTGAGCAGCCGTGCCTGCATGGCATTGAATAGCGCGCGATTGCGCGCCTCGAGTTGTGCCGTGTCCTTGTTATCGATGAACGAAGGAAACTTTTTCAGTTCCTCGTCGAAGCGAGTCTGAGAGGCGGCGAAGACTTTTTCCGCTTCTGTACAGAACTTGCGAGCTTCGGCCAGGTTCTGCTCGCGCGACGCGGCTTCGGCGGGCCGGCGTGCCGCTTCGATCAACGCCCGTCCCCGTTCGACGAGCACGTTGCCCAGTTCGAGCGAGGTTTCGCCCGTCAGGGCGTGCTCGGGCGATGCCTGGAGGAATTGCTCGAACTGCGCGCGAGCTTGATCGAGCAGGGCCAGGCGGTCGGCCATCCGCTGCTGCGCACGCGCCTCGTCCATCAAGATGCGTCCCCGTTGAAAGGGGATCGTCGACCTCTGCTCGTCGCTGATCAGAGGACTCGTGCTCATCGTCTCGAGGTATTCGCGCGCCGTATCGAACATCTGCCGTTGGCGCAGCGCTTCGAGGAAGGCCTCGAAGGGCTCCTTGGCCCCCGCGCTCCGCGCAAGACAACCCAGCACCAGCGCCAAAAGCGCCAGGCGGCAAGTCTTGCGTGCGAGCGGGCAATGCTTCATCCGGTGGCTTTCTCGCCAGGTCCACGAACCAGTGCGGGCCAGCGAGCCGCAACGTCGACCAGGTCGCTTGCGTCGACAAGTGGCGGAACCGCCCTGGCGCTGCCGGCCTCGGTGTCGCGGATCGGTGGGCTGGAGGTGTGGGCGTCGCGCTGGGTTCCGGTACCGGCGCTGCACCGCTGATCACGCGGCGCTCGAGGCGGGATCGCGACAAGTTCTGTTGTCACGGTCACTTCGGTCCCGCGCTGCGCGTCAACTTCCAGCCTATCGACGCGCGCGAAGTGCGGCAAGCGAATCACGCCTGCCCCTTGCTGCCCGCCCCATGCCCCGGATAGGTTGTTTCCGGCTGCCCTACTTCGCTCGGCAGCTTGCGAATCGCTACAACCGGCACCATCCCTCACCCCACGTCACCGGACGAATACTCATGGATGATCGAGCTCGTAAGTTCCTGCGTCAGCTCCTCGAAACCCCCAGTCCCTCGGGGTACGAGCGGCCCGTCCAAGATCTCGTCCGGGCGTATGTCGCCGATTTTGCCGAAAAGGTGACTACCGATCTGCACGGCAACGTCATTGCCGCGGCCAATACCAGCGCGCCTCTGCGGCTCATGTTTGCCGGCCACTGCGATCAAATCGGCCTGCTCGTGCAGCACGTCGACGGCGACGGCTTCATCTATGTGCAGCCGATCGGCGGCTGGGACGTGCAGGTGCTGATCGGACAGAAGATGACCATCTGGACCGACGGCGGGCCCGTGCAGGGCATCATCGCGCGCAAGGCGATTCACCTGCTGACGGACGAAGAGCGGAAGCAGATTCCCAAGATGAAGGATCTGTGGATCGATATCGGCGCGAAGAACAAGGAAGAGGTCCTCTCGATCGTGCGGATTGGCGATCCCGTAACGCTCGATCTCGACTACCGCGACTTGCGGAACAACATGGCCTTTTCGCCCGCCATGGACGACAAGTGCGGTCTGTGGGTCGTGCTCGAGGCCATGCGCCGCGCCTGCCAGAAAAAGCTCCGCTGTGCCTTGTACGCCGTCTCGACCGTGCAGGAAGAGATCGGCCTGCGCGGGGCGAAGACCAGCTCGCACAGCATTGACCCGCAAGTCGGTATCGCCGTTGACGTCACACATGCGACCGACTGCCCGACGGTCGACAAGAAGGAAGAGGGGGACGTGGCCTTGGGCAAGGGACCGGTGATTGCCCGGGGTCCGAACATGAATCCCCGCGTCGTCGAGCGACTGCTCCGCGCCGCCGAGGAGAAGAAGATCCCCTATCAGATCGTGGGCGAAAGCCGCGCCACCGGCACCGACGCCAACGCCATGCAAGTGAACCGCGGCGGCATGGCGACGGGTTTGGTCAGCATCGCCAACCGCTACATGCACAGCCCGGTCGAGATGATCTCCCTAGAAGACATCGACCACGCCGCTGACCTGCTGGCCGAATTCGCCCTCTCCATCGACGCCGAGTCGGACTTTGTGCCGTAAACGGAACACTAATTCCCACTAATCAACACTAATTCCCACTAATCAACACTAATTCCCACTAATCAACACTAATGATTGATTAGTGGGAATTAGTGCCGATTAGTGTTCCTTGTGTTCCCGCTCATCCCAAGTCGGTTTCGGCGCCCGAGGCGAGTCACCCGGTCCAGGGGATCGGTGTTCTTGGACTCGCAAGGCAAGGACGGCTTCGACGTGAGTTGAAATCCCGACCGACAGTGGCAACTCAATTTGAACTGCCATTTTGGCAATTCGTCGTGGGACACCAACGCAACGTGGCTGGCCGGTAGTGTCATGCCCTGAGTTGCAAGTCTCATTGTGTCAGTGGGTTGCGCCGTGAGTTTGTGTTTAATGTAGTCCTGGGCACGCGGAGTGCGTTTCTACGGGCCACAAACACCGCCGACTGCCAAAAGTTGACGCCGTGCGGTTGCGCGGTCTTCGTCGAGCATGCTTTGGCAGCCGCCGTGAACCGAAACGACCGTTGCCGCCCCACCTGCGGTGGCAACTCCCACCAAATACAACCCGCTCCTGCACACCAAACGAAAAATCAAAACCCCCCGCAGGGCACCTACAGGAGGAAATGGCTGTGGCAAAACAGATGGTCTTTGATGACGAAGCTCGGCAGCCGCTGGCGGCTGGAGTGTCGAAGCTGGCCAAAACGGTCCGCAGCACGCTCGGCCCCCGTGGTCGTAACGCCGTGCTCGACAAGGGCTGGGGCTCGCCCAAGGTGACCAAGGACGGCGTCACTGTGGCCGAAGACATCGAGTTGGAAGACCCGTACGAGAATCTCGGCGCGCAGCTCGTGCGCGAGGCCGCCAGCAAGACGAACACCGTCGCTGGCGACGGCACGACCACGGCCACCGTGCTGGCCGACGCCATCTTCCGCGAAGGTCTGAAGATGATCGCCGCCGGTCACGATCCCATGGCCCTCAGCCGGGGCATCACCAAGGCCACCGACGCCATCGTCGAGGCGATCAAGAAGATGGCCACCAAGGTCAACGACAAGGACAAGAAGCAGATCATGCAGGTGGCCTCGATCGCGGGCAACAACGACCCCACGATCGGTGAAGTGCTGGCCGACGCCTTCATCAAGGTCGGCAAGGACGGCGTCATCACGGTCGAAGAAGGCCGCCAGATGGAGACGACCGTCGAAGTGGTCGAAGGCATGCAGTTCGACCGCGGCTATCTCTCCCCACACTTCGTCACGAACCAGGACAACCAGACCGTCGAACTCGACAACTGCGCTATCCTGATCTACGAAGATAAGATCTCGAGCGCCAAGAACCTCGTGCCGTTGCTTGAGGCGATCAGCAAGGCCAAGAAGCCGCTGTTGATCATCGCCGAGGACGTCGAAGGCGAGGCCCTCGCCACGCTCGTCGTCAACAAGATGCGCGGCATCTTGAACGTGTGTGCCGTCAAGGCGCCCGGCTATGGCGACCGCCGCAAGGCGATTCTCGGCGACATCGCGGTGTTGACCGGCGGCACGGCGATCTTCAAGGATCTCGGCATCCAGCTCGACGCCGTGAAGCTCTCCGACCTGGGCACGGCCAAGAAGCTCATCATCGACTCGGAGAACACCACGGTCGTCAACGGCGGTGGCAAGAAGGCCGAGATCGATGGCCGCGCCGAGCAGATTCGCCGCGAGATCGACGTGACCGACAGCGAGTACGATCGCGAGAAGCTGCAAGAACGCCTCGCCAAGCTCGCCGGTGGCGTGGCCCAGATCAACTGCGGCGCCGCGACCGAGACCGAAATGAAGGAACGCAAGGCCCTGATCGAAGACGCCAAGGCCGCCACGCAGGCCGCGCTCGAAGAAGGCATCGTCCCCGGCGGTGGTGTCGCCTTGCTCCGCAGCGCCAAGGCCCTCGAAGGGCTCAACCTGCCCGGCGATGAGGCGATGGGCGCACGCATCATCCAGAACGTCCTCGACATTCCGTTGCGCTCGATCGCCGACAACGCCGGCCTCGACGGCGCGGTCGTCGTGAATCGCGTCCGTCAGATGAAGGGGAAGAACGATGGCTACGACGCCGACCGCGACCAGTACGGCGATCTCGTGGCCGCCGGAATCATCGATCCGGCCAAGGTCGTGCGGACTGCCCTGCAGAATGCCGCCAGCGTAGCCGGCCTGCTGCTGACAACCGAGGCCCTCATCACCGAGATCCCCAAGGAAGAAGAGGAAGAAGCGGGCCACCACCACGACGACCATGGCATGGGTGGCATGGGTGGCATGGGCGGAATGGGAGGTATGGGGATGGGCGGAATGGGTGGCATGGGCGGCATGATGTAAACCCCGTGCGGCCTCAGCGGCCCATAGTCTCTTCCTTCACGAATCGAACTAGCACCAAACACATACAACGAATCCAGGAGTGATATCGATGTCCAAGAACAGCCTGAAGCTGCGACCGTTGGATGACCGCGTTGTTGTCGAGCCACACGAAGCCGAGCAGGTCACGGCCGGCGGTATCGTGCTGCCCGACACCGCCAAGGAGAAGCCGCAGCGTGGCACGGTAGTCTCGGTCGGCCCCGGCAAGCTGCTCGACAGCGGCGAGCGCGGCCAGCTTTCTGTCTCGGTCGGCGACGAGGTGATCTTCGGCAAGTACGCCGGCACCGAGATCGAAGTCGGCGGTCGCGACGTGAAGATCCTCCGCGAGTCGGACATCCTGGCGAAGGTCTTGGCCTAAGGCCCCTCGCCGCTCTCTACACACCACCCGAACTCTACTTGAGAGGAGCCGGAGATCGTGGCTAAGCAAATCATGTTCGAGCACCAGGCGCGGGCCAAGATGCTCCGCGGCGTCGAGAAACTCGCCGACGCCGTGGCCGTCACCATGGGCCCGACTGGTCACAATGTGATCATCGACAAGTCGTTCGGCGGACCGACCGTCACCAAGGACGGCGTCACTGTCAGCAAGGAAGTCGAGCTCGAAGACCCGTTTGAAAACATGGGCGCGAAGCTCGTCAACGAAGTCGCCTCGAAGACCTCGGACGTCGCCGGCGATGGCACCACCACTGCCACCGTGCTCGCCCGGGCCATCTTCAAGGAAGGGACGCGCAACATCGTCGCGGGCAGCAACCCGATGGCGGTGCGCCGCGGCATCGAGAAGGGGGTCGAGGCGGCTGTCGAGTACCTCCACTCGATTGCCAAGCCGGTGACCAGCAAGGAGCAGATCGCCCAGATCGGCGCCATCAGCGCCAACAACGATCGCGAGATCGGCGACCTGCTGGCCGAAGCCGTCGAGAAGGTCGGCAAGGACGGCGTCATCACCGTCGAAGAAGGCAAGACGATGGAGACGACCCTCGAACTGGTCGAGGGCATGCAGTTTGACAAGGGGTACCTGTCCCCCTACTTCATCAACAACCCGACCGAGATGAACTGCACGCTCGAGGATGCCTACATCCTCATTCACGAGAAGAAGATCAGCAACCTGCGTGAGCTGATCCCACTGCTCGAGAAGACGATTCAGTCGAGCAAGCCGTTGCTGATCATCGCCGAGGACGTCGACGGCGAGGCCCTCACCACGCTGGTGGTGAATCGCCTGCGCGGCGTGCTCAACGTGTGTGCTGTCAAGGCGCCGGGCTTCGGCGATCGTCGCAAGGCGATGCTGGGGGACATTGCCGTCCTCACCGGTGGCACGCTCATCAGCGAGGAACTGGGCCTGGAACTCGAGAGCATCTCGCTCGATTACCTGGGCCGCGCCAAGCAGATCCTGGTCGACAAGAACGACACCACGATCATCCAGGGCGCCGGCAAGCCGGCCGACGTGCAGAAGCGCATCCAGCAGATCCGCAACCAGATCGAAGCCACCGAGAGCGAGTACGACCGCGAGAAGTATCAGGAGCGGTTGGCCAAGCTCACCGGCGGCGTGGCGATCATCTCGGTCGGCTCGGGTTCGGAAGCCGACATGAAGCAGAAGAAGGCTCGCGTCGAAGACGCTCTGCACGCCACGCGCGCGGCGGTCGAAGAGGGCATTCTGCCGGGTGGCGGCGTGGCCCTGCTCCGTGCGGGCGAGGCCGTAAGCAAGGCCCGCGACAAGGCCAAGGGAGACGAGAAGATCGGTGTCGACATCGTGTTGCACTCGCTGTCGGCCCCGATGCGTCAGATCGCCAACAACTGCGGCATCGACGGGGCGGTCATCGCCGACGAGGTGCTGCAGAAGCCGACGAACATCGGCTACGACGCCAACAAGGGCGAGTACGTCGACATGCTCAAGGCAGGCATCATCGATCCCTTGAAGGTGGTCCGCTCGGCCTTGCAGAACGCCGCCAGTATCTCGGGACTCATGCTCACGACCGAGGCCCTGGTGACCAACATCGATAAGGACGATAAGAACAAGCGTCGCCCGGAGGGGAGTGTCCGCTAAGCGGATGCCGGCTCTCGAGCGCGTAATCGGAACGACGCCAACGGGTCACCTCGCAAGGGGTGGCCCGTTTCGCCGTGCCGGATCGAATTGGGGCATACGAACTTTGCGGCAAGGCCTATAATTTCCTGTCTCGCGTTGTCTTTGCCGGCTTGTGACCCATGGCCACTATGGCGTCCAAACGTTGTTATTACGAAGTGCTCGGCGTCGAGCGAACGGTCTCGAAGGACGAGATCTCGGTTGCTTATCGCAGGCTGGCGATCAAATTCCACCCCGACAAAAATCCGGGTGATGAAGAGGCCGTAGCGCGCTTCAAGGAAGCCGCCGAGGCGTTCGAAGTCCTTGGCGATGCCGATAAACGCGCCCGCTACGATCGCTATGGCCACGCCGGCGTCGACGGCGCCGCGGGGCGCGGGCCCCACTTCACCGATATCAACGACATCTTCGAGGCCTTCGGCGATATCTTCAGCGGAGGTGGCGGCGGCTTCGGCGATATCTTTGGCGGCGGCCGTCGGGGCAATCGTCAGCGGCGCGGCGCCGATGTCCGCTCACAGGTCACGATCGATTTGATCGAGGCCGCCCGCGGCGTTGCCAAGGTGATCGAGTTCGATCGCCATGTCGCCTGCAGCGATTGCCAGGCGACCGGTGCCAAGCCCGGCACCCAGCGCGAGACGTGCCGCTACTGCGGCGGCCGTGGCCAGGTGGTGCAGGCCAGCGGCATCTTCCGTGTGCAGACCAATTGCCCCTCGTGCCATGGCCAGGGGAGCTACGTGAAAGAGCCCTGCCCAGGCTGCTCGGGCGAAGGCTACGTTCTCGAACGTGTGAAGCGCGAGGTGCGCATTCCGGCAGGGGTCGACAGCGACACGCGCCTGCGAATCGAGGGAGAGGGGGAGCCCAGCCCGAACGGCGGCCCGCGCGGCGATTGCTATGTCTTCATTACGGTGAAGGAGCATCCCCTCTTCCATCGCGATGGCCAGCACCTGATTTGCCAGGTGCCGCTGACGTATCCGCAGGCCGCGCTGGGCACGACGATCGAAGTGCCGACGCTCGATGGTCGCGAAGAATTGGAAATACCGGCTGGGACGCAACCGGGGGCCGTGTTCAAGCTGCGCGGTCGCGGCATGCGCGATCCGCGCCGCCGCGGCGTGGGAGATCTGCTCGTGCAGGTGGTCCTCGAAGTCCCCAAGAAGCTCGAGCCGCGCGAAGAGGAGTTGCTCCGCGAACTGGCCGAGGTCGAGCACACCAACGTCAGCCCCCACCGCAAGAGTTTCTTTGAGCGGGTGAAGGAATACTTCAGCCTGCACGACGAGACGGAGAAGTCGGAGGACTGAAACCATGAGCGAACCTACGAAGACCGACGATGACGCCGACTCGGCCGCGAACGAGATCTCGGACGCCGAACGCCTTGCCGTCGAGTTGAACGAGGCGAAAGACCGCGTGCTGCGCGCCCAGGCCGAAGTAGAGAACGTGCGTTGGCGCGCCCGCCGCGAAATCGAAGAGCAATCGCTCTACGCCCAGGCCCCGTTGATGACCGACCTGCTGCCCGTGCTCGACAATGTCGGGCGCGCCATCGAGGCCGCCGAGAAGCATCCCGATGCGGCCGGCCTGCTCGAGGGCTTCAAAATGGTCGCACGGCAACTCGAAGACGTCTTGGCACGTCACCACTGCACGCCCATCTCGGCACTGCACGAAGCCTTCGATCCCCACAAGCACCAGGCGATCCTACAGCAACCGAGCGCCGAGTATCCCGCCGGCACGGTGCTGCTGGTGGCGCAACCTGGCTATCAACTGCGCGACCGCGTGTTGCGCCCGACCCAGGTGATCGTTTCGTCGGGCGAAGCGAGCTAGCGAACACTTTTCACGGGACCATCGCTCCAGGAACGCGTATGCCGACCTACGACTACGTTTGCGACGCCTGTAACCACAGCTTCGAGCTCTTCCAGGGCATCAAAGAGGCCCCGAAGAAGAAGTGCCCCGAATGCGGCAAAGCGAAATTGCGCCGTTTGTTCGGCACCGGCGCGGCGATCGTCTTCAAGGGCTCGGGCTTCTACCAGACCGACTACCGTAGCGACTCGTACAAGAAACAGGCCGCCGCCGACAAGCCGTCCGAGTCAAAATCGAGCGAATCCAAATCGAGCGAGTCCAAGTCATCCGAATCGAAGAGCAGCTCGTCCTCCTCGAAGAAAGCCGCGAAGGAATAACGTCCAGGCGGGACGGTTTAACGCCAAGACGCAGAGACGCAAAGCCTGGCGAACAAGCTGTCTAGCCTGTGCCACTTCGCCCGTACCTGCGTCCGCGAAAACACTGGCCTTCCTCATTCTTGGCGTCTTTGCGTTAAATCGTCTTCAAGCTCTCTAGTTGACGCTGATCGATGCCAGTCATCTGCCCCACCTGCCGCCAGCCGTTCGATCCGCAGTTGAGTACGAGCATGCCTTTCTGCTGCGATCGTTGCCGCCAAATCGACCTGGGGCGGTGGCTGGGCGAGGACTACTCGGTGCCTGTCGCGCGCGACCCCGACGACGAAGAGTTTGGGGATGGCGAGTCGGCGGAGTGACGCGCGCCAGCGCGAGTTGTGTCGAGTGACATCCATCACAAGCCGCGGCGTGACTTCAAAACTCACGCCGCGGCTTGTGATATTTGAAGCCACGCTGGGCGATTTCCAGCCCCGACTTTCATGATTCGAATACCCTGCAAGTAGACAAACTGGGCCGAGCTTGCCGGTTGGGTGGACTGCGGTCATAATCCTGGCACCTACGTCTTGAAGGATCGAGCACTGGGAGCCATTCATGCCCGACGATCGTGGAACGCTACGCGAGATTGCGTGGCGCGAGCTCTTCCCCTGGTTGATTCTCTTCCGCACGGTGCGCCCGGCGCTGGACCCGCGCAAGCTGCTGCTGGCTGCGCTGGCGATCGTCTTCACGTCGCTCGGCTGGTGGGCCTTGGGAAGGCTCTTCGAAGGCTCCGACGATCCACTGCTGCGCAACTCCATCCGACAGCAGCAGGTATGGCCCTGGAACGCGTCGGTGTCGGCGTCGGTTCCTGTCACTGTCGCCGTCCCGGCGCTCAATGGTCCCAGCGCTTATCTGATAACTGAAGCCGGCGTCCCTTTAGAGGGAACGGCGCCTCGAACGATCACCGTTGGCGATCTCCCCGCACCGATTCCGATAGATGCCGCGGTGGTATCGGAGTTTGGTCCCCGTCGCTTCATCACGTTCGCGCCAGATTATTCAGAATTCGAAGGAAACCCAATTGCACAGGTCTGGCAATCGCTGACCGCACCCTTTTGGCGACTCTTCGACGTACGTCTCACGCTGGCCGGATTCACCTACTTCTTGCTCTGCGCCTTGTGGGGCACCGCCGTTTGGGCGTTCGCTGCTTCAGCCATCACACGCATCGCCGCGGTCGAGCTGGCGCTGGAAGAGCGATTGAGTGTCGGCAGCGCGATCGGCTTTGCCCGCGGTCACTGGGTCTCGTGCTTCTGGGCGCCGGTTTTCCCGTTGCTGGGAGTGTTGTTGGCAGTCCTCTTCATGTCACTCGGCGGCTGGCTCTTGCGCTTCGACAGCACCATTCTGCTGCTCGCCATCATTTGGCCTCTCTACTTGTTCGCCGGTCTCGTGATGGCCATCCTGCTACTCGGCTTGGCGTTTGGCTGGCCCTTGATGTGGCCGGCCATCAGTTCGGAGGGAACGGATCTCTTCGACGGCATCAGCCGTTCCTACAGCTATGTTTTTCAGCGCCCGTTGCACTACGTTTTCTACATCTTTGTCGCCGCGGGATTTGGCGTACTGGCCTGGTTGCTCGTCTCCTTCGTCGGCAATTCGGTGATCCAACTCAGCTTTTGGGGCGCCAGCTTCACGGGAGGGGCCGAACGCACGAGCGAGATTATGGCCGTGGCGACGGGCCTCGAAAACGAGTCGTTCGGCAGATTGGGAAACGCTGGCGTCTCTCTGTTGGCGTTCTGGGTCGGCTGCGTCCGCGTGCTCACCCTCGGCTTTGCCTTTTCGTACTTTTGGGTCTCTTCGACGGCCATCTACCTGCTGCTCCGCCGCGCCGCCGATGCCAAGGAGATGGACGAGGTCTATACTGAACTAGTCGGCGATGCCCACGGTCTGCCCCCCCTCGCGCGCGATGCGGCCGGCGTGCCCATGGCGCCGCACGAACCGGGCGAGACCAATGGCGAGTCCCCCGACGACCTCGCCAGTCCGCCCCCCGAGGACGACGGCCAGTAGGCTCACCCGATGAACTTCTTCCACGATCTCGTCGCTCCGCTCGCCGATTGGGGCTCGCTCGATACGTGGATCGTCATCACCGGAGCCCTGGCGGCGATGGCTTGCGCCCTGCCCGGCAACTTTCTCGTGCTGCGGCAGCAGAGCATGATGGGCGATGCGCTCAGTCACACGGCGCTGCCCGGCATCGCGATTGCCTTCCTCGCCACGCATGCCTTGCGCACGGCAGGATTGATCGCCTGGGAGCCCTATTCCGCCCCCTGGCACGCCGCCATGTTTGCCGGTGCCGTCGTGTTGGGCATTCTGACGGCCGTCTTTACCGAGGCCATCCAGAAGCTGGGGCATGTCGAAAGCAGTGCGGCGTTGGGGGTGGTCTTCACCACGCTCTTTGCGCTGGGGCTGATCCTGATTCGACTGGCGGCCGATCGCGTTCATCTCGATGCCGACTGCGTCCTCTATGGCTCGATCGAAACGGTCGTGATGGACACGTGGGGCACGAGTGGCATTCCCCGCGCCGCGGTGGTTAATGGCTCCATGCTGCTGTTGAACCTGGGGCTCGTGGCCTTGTGCTTCAAGGAACTGCGCGTGGCGGCCTTCGATCCGGGGCTTGCCACCACACTCGGCATCGACGCCACCAAGATGCACTACGCCCTCATGGCGATCACCGCGGCCACGCTGGTGGCCGCCTTCGAAAGCGTAGGCAGCATCCTGGTGATCGCCATGCTCATCGTGCCGGCCTCGACGGCCTACCTGCTCACCGACCGGCTCTGGCTCATGATCGTGTGGAGTCTGGTCGTGGCGGCGCTCGCCGCCGCGCTGGGCCATGTCGCCGCGATCACGCTCCCCGCGGCGATCTTCAGCCGCCTCGGTTTCGACACGGTGCGCGACGCCAGCACCGCGGGCATGACGGCCGTGGTGGGGGGCAGCTTGTTCGTCGTGGCGCTCTTCTTCAGTCCCAAGCAGGGGGTCTTCGTGCGTGCCGTGCGGCAGAACCTGCTTGGGCTGCGCGTCGCCTGCGAGGACGTGCTGGGCCTGCTCTATCGGCTCGACGAGATGCAACTAGGGCACACGACGGCCTCTGTGCGCAAGCTGTTGGGCGAACGGCGCAGTGGCGCGGCGATCGTGCAGCGGATGGCGCTCTATAAGCTAGTGCGCGAGGGCAAGATCGTTCCCGAGGCGGCCGGTTATCGCCTGACCGACAGCGGACGACGCGCTGCCGAGGAGTTGGTGCGCTCGCACCGATTGTGGGAAACGTTCCTCGAACGCCACTTCGAGGATCTGAGCGGCGCACGCCTCCATCGCTCGGCACATGCCATGGAGCATTTCATCGGTCCCGAGTTGCGCGAGGAAATCGCCGAGGCGCTCGATCGCCCCGAGACCGATCCCCACGGCAAGGCGATTCCGCCGCGCGCCACGGACGAGAACTGACAGCATCCTGGAAACCCAGCCCCCCTTTTTCACGAAAACGCCGGGCCCAGTGTCGCGAGAGTACGCTTCGCCTTGAGCCTTGCAGAGGCCAGGGATATGATTCGAGCGGGACCAGGGAATGCTCGTCGTCGGCGCTCGCCCGCGAGCGGTCGTGTTGGGGAAATGCTCACTCGCTCGGGAAACGCCGCATCGATGAAGGCCTTCGACGCCACGCAATACTATTTCGATCGCGCCGCCAACCAGATGGACTTGTCGGAGAATATCCGGCGCCTGTTGGCCACTCCCAAGCGCGAGATTCAAGTCCAGGTCGCCGTCGAACGCGACAATGGCGAGATCGCCACGTTCATCGGCTATCGCGTGCAGCACGACAACACGCGCGGCCCCATGAAAGGCGGCCTCCGCTATCACCAGGATGTCGATCTCGACGAGGTTCGCTCGCTGGCGGCCCTGATGACCTGGAAGACGGCCGTGGTCAACATTCCCTACGGCGGCGCGAAAGGGGGCATCGCCGTCAACCCCTCGCAGCTCAGCTCCTGGGAGCTCGAACGCATCACGCGCAAGTTTGTCGACGAGATTCACGATCTCGTCGGCCCCGACACGGACATTCCGGCCCCCGACATGGGGACGAACGCCGCCGTCATGGCGTGGTTCATGAATCAGTATTCCAAGTACCACGGCTTCGCGCCGGCGTGTGTGACGGGCAAGCCGGTCGAACTGCACGGCCTGCCCGGCCGCGAAGAGGCCACCGGGCGCGGCGTCGGCATCTTTGCCTACAAGCTGGCCACCCGGCTGAAACGCAAGCCAGCCGAGACTCGCGTCGCCATTCAGGGATTCGGCAACGTGGGGACGCACGCGGCGAAGTTCCTGCACGAGAGCGAGTTCAAGGTGGTCGCCGTCAGCGATGTAAGCGGCGCCTACTATCGCCCGGGCGGGCTGAACATTCCGGCCGTGCTGCAATACGCGCTCGAGCATCAGGGACAGCTCACCGGCTATCCCGAAGCCGAAAAGATCACCAACGTTCAACTGCTGGAGCTCGACGTCGATTTGCTGATCCCCGCGGCGCTGGGGGGCGTCTTCACCGCGGAGAATGCCGCACGCGTGAAGGCGCCGTTGATTATCGAAGCGGCGAACGGCCCGATACTGCCCGAGGCGGATGCCATCTTCGACGAACGTGGCACGATCGTGCTGCCCGACATTCTGGCGAATGCCGGCGGCGTGACGGCCAGCTACTTCGAGTGGGTGCAGAACCGCCAGCACTATCAGTGGGGACTGAATCGCGTTCGCCAGGAGCTCGATCACATCCTATCGTCGGCGTTCGAGTCCGTCTGGGAATTGGCCTCGCAACGTAAGGTAAGCTTGCGGACGGCGGCTTACATTGTCGGCATTGGACGCGTCGGGCGGGCGACGATCCTGGGAGGAATCCTGTGAACCGAGAAGTGAATCTGCTCCCCACGCTACGGCAAGTGCCCATCTTCCGCGATCTCACCGACCAGGAATGCACGCGTTTGTGCCAGGCGGTCGAGATCCTCGAGTTCAAGCCCGGCGACGTGTTGTTGTACGAGGACGGATCCGATCGCCATTTGTGGGTGATGCTGTCGGGCGTGTGCGAGGTGGTCCGTTTTGCGGATGCCCACGACAATGGCGATCAGGAGCCGGTCGTCCTGGCGACGCTCGAGCCGCACAGCCAGTTCGGCGAGATGTCGTTCTTTCGCGCCGCGCCCCACTCGGCGAGCATTCGCGCGACGACTCCGGTGAAGCTGATGCGTATCTCGCGCAAGGATTACGATCGCCTGGTCGAAGAAGGTTCGGCCGCCGCGTACAAGCTGGCCTGCAACGCCATCGAAAGCCTCGCCGATCGGTTGGAACGCATGGACGAATGGGTCGAAGAGCTCGTGCGCAATTCGCCCAAGACGGCCCCCACGCCCCCCATCGGCGAGTGGGAAAGCTTCCGCCAGCGTCTCTTCACGAGCTGGAACATCTGACCGCTCGGTTCGCGATAGCGTCGCGGCAAAGTCACGTGTACGACGACTTCTGAGGCACGTGGACGTCGCCCCGATAGGGCTCGTGGACGAGATCGCCCAGGATCTGAATGGCGCGTTCGATTTCAGCTTCGGTCACATCGAGGTGCGTCACGGCGCGAATGTCCAGCCGGCTCATGGGCAGCATCAGCACGCCCGCCTCGCGCAGGCGACCGGCAAAGGTGGCGGCATCGGTGAGGCGCGAATCGACGCGAAAGATGACGATATTCGTGTCGACCGATGGCGTGCTCAATTGCAGTCCGTCGAGTTGGCGAATCGCCTCCCCCAGCTTCTGCGCGTGGGCATGATCCTTGGCCAGGCGGTCGATGTGGTGCTCGAGCGCGTAGAGGGCTCCCGCGGCGATCACGCCCGCCTGACGCATGCCGCCGCCGAAGAGCTTGCGGTGCCTCCGTGCCAGGCGAATGAGATCGCGCGGGCCGGCCAGGGCCGAACCGACCGGCGCCCCAAGTCCCTTGCTGAAGCAGACGCTGACGGTGTCGAAATGTTCGGACCATTGCCGGGCCGCGATCCCGGTGGCCACTTGCGCATTGAACAGTCGGGCGCCGTCGAGATGCGTGCGCAGGCCTTGTTCGTGGGCCCAGCGACAGATCGAGTCGACCGAATCGTAGGGGAGCACGCGGCCGCCGCCACGATTGTGCGTGTTCTCGAGACAGACGAGCCGGGTGCGCACGAGGTGGTCATCCTCGTGTCGCACGAGCTCGGTGAGCTGGTCGACGTGCAGGATACCGCCATCTCCTTCGACGGTGCGCGTCGCGACGCCGCTGAGGACCGACGCGCCCCCCTGCTCGTAGTTGTAGATGTGGCAGCCGGCCTCGCAGATCAATTCGTCTCCCGCCAGGCAGTGCGTGCGCACGCCAAGCTGGTTCGACATCGTGCCCGAGGGGACGTAGAGGGCGGCTTCCTTGCCCAGCAGCTCGGCGGTGAGTTCTTCGAGCCGGATGACCGTGGGGTCTTCGCCGAAGACGTCGTCGCCGACGGGGGCCTCGGCCATGGCGCGACGCATCGCCACGGTCGGTTGCGTCAAGGTGTCGCTGCGCAGGTCGATGGGGCGTGTCTTGGTCACGTCGTCTCCTTACGGGTGTGGCTCGGTCATACGCGACACTTGGTTTGGAGTCCCGTTCGCCCGGCCGAGCCTTGCCCGGGTTGTAACGCACGCCACGACCAGGCTGCAAGCCGCGGGCCAGGAGGGCCGAAAGTCTGTCCTGACCAGTGGTTCTGGGGCTTTCGCAATCTCCCTCTGCTGGCGAGAATGAACCTCGCTCGACGCGCGGTGTCCCCACCCTTCGGGACCTCATCGGACTCTGCTGCGTTCGTCAGTTCCTTCCCCATGAGTTTGTCGTTCCCCAGCCTGCCGTATGCCTTCACTGAATATTACGCGAATCGATGCCGCCCGAGATGATTTGTCGGCGGCCTTGGCGCGCATTCGCGACCGTTTGAGTCCGCGTGGCAACATCGTCAGCGAAGCGGGCCGCCGCCGCACGATCGAGGTGTTCGGCGAACCGCTCACCCCGCAGCAGGTGGTCGAGCGCATCTGCACCGATGTCCGCCAGCGTGGCATGCCCGCCCTGCTCGAATATTCGCACAAGCTCGACGGCGCGCAGCTCGACGCACCGTCGCTACGCGTTCCCGCCGCCGAGCTCGAACGGGCACACGCCGCGGCTGATGCCAGCTTTCTGGCGACGATTCGCCGCATTCGCGACAACGTGATGCGGTTTCAATCGGCCATTCTCGCCCGCGACGTGCAGATCGAGCTGGAGGGAGGCGGCTATCTCGCACAACGCTACCTTCCCCTGGCACGGGTGGGCGTCTGTGTGCCAGGCGGAGCGGCGGCCTACCCATCGACGGTCTTGATGACGGCCGTGCCGGCCCAGGCGGCCGGCGTGCGAGAACTGGCCGTGATCGCCCCACCGACGAAGTTCGGCGCCTACAATCCCGACCTGCTGGCCACGTGTCACGAGCTTGGCATCCGCGAGGTCTATCGTATCGGCGGAGCCCAGGGGGTTGCTGCCCTGGCTTATGGGGTCGAAGGCATCGCCAAGGTCGACAAGATCGTCGGACCGGGCAATATGTTCGTAGCGCTTGCCAAGCAATTCGTCTTCGGCGAAGTCGATATCGATTCGATCGCCGGGCCGAGCGAGGTAGTCGTCGTGGCGGACGAGACGGCACGCCCCGATTTCACCGCGGCCGATCTCATTGCCCAGGCCGAGCACGCTCCAGGCGCGAGTATTCTAGTCAGTTGGAGCGAGAAGCAGCTCGACGACACGGTGGCCGAACTCGAACGGCAGTTGAACGAGCTCTCGCGCGGCGAGTTGGCGCGACAGAGTCTCGAAGATTTCGGCGCCTTGATCCTGGTGCGCGATGCCCGCGAGGCAGCCGAAGTGGCCAATTCGCTTGCGGCCGAGCATCTGCACATCGCCGCCGAAAACGCCGAAGAAATTCTCGCTCAGATCCCGCACGCCGGGGCGGCCTTCCTTGGTCACTACAGCCCCGTGGCGCTGGGTGACTACGTGGCTGGTCCTTCGCACGTCCTGCCGACGGGAGGCACTGCTCGCTATGCGAGCGCCCTTTCGTCGAACGACTTCGTTCGCGCGACGAGCGTGATCAGCTTTAGCCGGGTGGCGATGGAACAGGTCGCCGGCGATGTACAAACCATGGCGGACAAGGAGCAACTCACGGCCCACCGCTACAGCGTCGATGTTCGTTTGCAGGGTTCGCAGCCGGAAGGCAAGGTGTCGCCGTGACGTCGTATTTCCGGCCCGAGATCGACGCAATGCAGGGGTATGTGCCGGGCGAGCAGCCGCCGCCGGGCAAGTTCATCAAGCTCAATACGAACGAGAACCCCTACCCGGCGTCCCCCGCCGTGCGACGCGCCGTGGAGATGGCGCTGAACACGGGTCTGGGACGCTATCCCGATCCTACCGGGACCGCGTTCCGCCACCGCGCGGCGGCCCTGTTCGATGTCGAGCCCGACTGGATCCTCTGCGGCAACGGTAGCGACGATATTCTCACGATCGTCACGCGAGCGTTCGTGAGCGAACGACAGCGGCTGCGGCTTCCCTACCCCAGCTACATCCTCTACCGTTCGCTGGCGCAGCTTCAGGGGGCGACGAGCGAGGAAGTCTACTTCCGCGCGGACTGGTCCCTGCCGACGGAGTTTACCGAGGGGGCAGACGATCTGCGGTTGGTCTTTTTGCCCAATCCGAACAGTCCCTCGGGCACGGTGCTTTCGCCCGAGACGATTCTCGAAATCGCCGAGCGACTCCCCTGCCCTCTGGTGGTCGACGAGGCGTATGTCGAGTTCGCCGACACGAACTGCATGTCGCTCGTGAAACGTAGCGATAAGATTCTCGTCTCGCGCAGTTTGAGCAAGTCGTACGGTCTGGCGGGGCTGCGTTTTGGCTATCTCGTGGCGCAGCCTCACATCATCGCCGGGCTGATGAAAGTGAAGGATTCCTACAACTGCGACAGTCTCTCGATCGCCGCCGCCACGGCCGCCATCGACGATCAGAGCTGGCTCGCCGAAACCCGGGCCAAGGTGATCGCCACGCGCAGCCGGCTGACCGGAGAAATGCGTCAGCTCGGCTTCGACGCGGTCGATTCGCAGGCCAATTTCGTCTGGTGCCCGCACCCGGAAATCGCCGTGAAACCTCTGTACGAGCAGCTTAAGGCTCAGAACATCCTGGTCCGCTACATGGACTATCCGGGCTGGGGGGACGGGTTGCGTATTTCGGTCGGTACCGACGACCAAATCGACGCCTGCCTGGCGCTATTGCGCGGTATGGTTTAGCATGTCCAGAACCGCCAAAATCCAGCGTCAGACCAACGAAACGAACATCACCGTCGAGCTCGATCTCGACGGCAGCGGCGCCGCACAGATCGCCACGGGCGTCGGCTTCCTCGATCACATGCTGACGCTCTTTGCACGTCACGCATGCATCGACCTCGCGGTCCGTGCGCAGGGGGACCTGCACATCGACGATCACCACACGGTCGAGGACGTGGGTATCTGCATCGGCCAGGCGTTGCGCCAGGCGTTGGGAGACAAGCAAGGCATCCGCCGCTACGGCCACTTCACGCTGCCGATGGACGAGACGCTCGTCACATCGGCGGTCGACCTGGGGGGGCGGTATTACCTCGTCTTTCAGGCGGCGTTTCCCACGCCCAAGATCGGCACCTTCGATACTGAGCTGGTCGAGGACTTCTGGCAGGCCGTGGCGGCCAATGCCCTGTGCAATCTGCACGTCGTGCTGCACCACGGGCGGAACTCGCACCACATCGCCGAGGCGATCTTCAAGGCGTCGGCCCGCGCCCTGCGCATGGCGGTCGAGCACGATCCCCGTCAGACCGGTGTGCCGAGCACCAAGGGCACGCTAAGCTCGTAGTGCCTGGCGACGAGTCTTCGGTCGAAGTTCAGTAAGGAGCGCGAGACCATGCGTGCTATCGGTGTGTCTGTCCATGCGCCATTGATCGTGCTGCTTCTGACGGGTTGTACCGCGGAACCGAAATCGACGTCGCCGCAGTCGGTGGACTCGCAAAAAGTCTCGATGACTCAGGCCAGCGAGTTGGCCGAACACGCCGCACCCTCGTCCGGGCTGAAGCCGATCGACGCAGCCGCACTGCAGGCCACTATTTCGGCCGCCGCCAAAGAGATGCTAATCCCCGGTGCGGTGGTTCTACTCCGCACGCCGCAAGGCGAGTTCGCCGTCAATTATGGGACAACCGAACTCGGCGTAACGACGCCACCAAACGCGGAGACTCATTTCCGCATCGCTTCGAACACCAAGACGATGACGGCGACCGTTATTCTGCAGTTGGTGCAGGAAGGCAAACTGAAGCTGGACGAGCCGATCTCGAAGTTCGTGCCGGGCGTACCCGACGGGGAACTCATCACTATCGCCGAATTGCTCGAGATGCGGAGTGGCCTCTACAACTACACGAACTCCGCAGAGTTCGCGTCGCAACTCGATCATGATCCTGGCAAGGCGTGGACGACCGAAGAGCTTTTGGCGTTGGCCTTCAAGCATCCCTCTCCGGCAAAACCGGGCGCCGAGTTTGAATACTGCAACACGAACTACGCGCTCTTGGGACTCGTCATCGAGAAAGTAGATGGCCGACCGCTGGCCGCAGCGATGCACGAGCGATTGTTTAAACCTCTCGGCATGACGAACACGCTGCTACCGACCGCCGATTCGAACAAGATTCCCGCACCTTTTTCACACGGTTACTTGTACGGCAGCACGTCGGTGGCATTGTTCGGCACGCCTTCTTACACGCCCGAGATGGTGGCCGAAGCGAAGGCCGGCACGCTCTTGCCCCACGACTACACGGCACTGAACCACAGCTTCGCGGCGGCGGCCGGCGGGGTGGTTTCAACGGCCCGTGATCTGGCCATCTGGATCGAGGCACTCGCGACCGGGCGCGTCTTCAACGCCGAATACCAACGCGTGTGGCTGGACAGCCCTCGGTCCGAGGACCCGAGCAAGCCCGAGGGGCAGGCGTACGGCTACGGCATCTCGATCATACGCTGGGGGCCGAACGAGTACTACTTTCACGGCGGCGAGACACCCGGCTTCAACTCGTTCATGGGCTACGACCCCGAGAACAAGGTGACACTCGTGGTATGGACGAATCTCACGGTCGACCTCGATGAAATGCCGACGGCGAACTCGCTGATGCTCGAGGTGCTCGATCAGATTTATGTGGTGTCGCCGCTGGGGCCGGCGCAAGCGCCTGCGAAGTAGCCACACCAATCATTGTCACACACGGGGTTTGTGACCTACGCGCACAGCGTACGCCGAATCAATCGAGGAAGAAATCAGGCAGCAGGTCGTGGCCTGGTTCCATCGCGTACTGATCGAAGTCGGTCACGCCGTGCTGACGCAGCACGTCTTCGTCGAGGAAGAAGTTGCCGGTCGTCGTGCGGCTGTCGCTGGTAAGGATGTGATACGCGGCGTCTGACATGATCTCCGGCTTGCGGCAGGCGCTTTTGAGCTGGGCGCCAGCCACGTGTTCGATCGCCGCGGTCCAGATGCCAGTGCGCGGCCAGAGCGCGTTCACCGCGATGCCGTCGTCGGCGAACTCGGCCGACATGCCCAGCACGCACATGCTCATGCCGTATTTGGCCATCGTGTAGGCGACGTGGTTCTTGAACCACTTGGCCTGCATGTTCAGGGGGGAGGCGAGATTCAGGATGTGCGGATTCGATCCCTTGCGCAGGTGCGGAATGCACAACTGCGAGCACATGAACGTACCACGGGCATTGATCTGGTGCATCAGGTCGTAACGCTTCATGGGCGTTTCGAGCGTGCCGGTGAGGCTGATCGCGCTGGCGTTGTTGACCAGGATATCGATGCCGCCGAAGGTCTCGACCGTTTTGGCGACGGCGGCGGCCGCCTGCTCGTCGGAGCGGATGTCGCACATGATGGCCAAACCCTTGCCACCGGCTTTCTCGATGTCTTCGACGGCGGTGTGGATCGTGCCCGGGAGCTTGGCGTGCGGCTCGGCCGTCTTGGCGGCGACGGCGATATTGGCGCCATCGCGCGCGGCACGCAGGGCGATCGCCTTGCCGATACCGCGGCTGGCTCCGGTGATGAAGATGGTCTTTCCGCGTAACGAGCGCTCGGCCATGTGGTGCTCCTCGGACAGGTGGCAGCCGGCGCGTCGATCGGTTCCCCGCGCGCCGTTATGAAGCCCAGTAGCGTAAACGGCGAACGTGGGCTTGTCGATGGTTGGGGCGGCCGCAACTGCCTGAGAG